>CANQLM010000027.1 GCA_947624735.1 uncultured Clostridia bacterium
AATATAAAAAATTTAAAAGAAAGGGATTAATCAATTAAATAGATTAATATTTCTATATAATTGATTATACGAGATAAATAATGAAACTATCACAATCAGGAATAGGAACAATGAGGGTAAATAACTTAGATGAAATGTACCCAGTGCAAGACATATTATTGCAATCAGGCCAATTAGTTCAATATGGTACAGGAATTTATGGATATAGCAACATTGTTATGTTAGTTAAAAGAAATTTAGAAAGAATAATAGGAGAAGAATTAAATAAAGCAGGATGCATAGAAGTACAACTTCCAACACTCCAACCAGACACAATGTGGAAAAAATCGGGTAGATGGAATAAATACATAGATGAAGGTGTAATGCTTACAGTAGAATCAGATAAAGGAACATTTTGTATGGCACCAACTGCAGAAGAAGCTGTAGTTGAATTTGCTAGAGAAAAATTAAAATCATATAAGCATATACCAGTTACTTATTATCAAATAGGTGAAAAGTACAGAAATGAAATAAGAACAAGAGGATATCTTCTAAGGGGCAAATCATTTTTAATGATGGATGCATATAGCTTTGATGCTGATCTAGATGGATTAGACAAATCTTATAAAAAAGTAAGAGATGCATATTTAAGAATAGCTGAAAGAGTTGGACTAAAAATGATTCCAGTTGTTGCCGATAATGGCTCAATGGGTGGAAAAAAGAGTGAAGAATTTATGTTTGTATCTCCAATTGGAGAAGATACAATTCTTTATGATGAAGAAACAAAAACAGCTTTAAATACAGAAATATTAGAAAAAGATAATTATGAACAATATTTAAAAGAAGAATATGGAATAGAAGATATTTCTAAATATGAAAAAAGAAAAGCTATCGAATTAGGACATATATTTCAATTAGGTACTATGTATTCAGAATCAATGAATGCAAAATTTATCGATAAAGATGGAAAAGAAAAACCATTTTATATGGGATGCTATGGAATAGGTGTATCAAGACTTTTAGCTGCAATATATGAAAATTCATGTATAAAAGACGAAAACGGAAAAGTAGTAGGAATAGCACTTCCAAAAGAACTTGCACCTTATAAAATTCAAATTATACCAAAAATAGAAAATGAGCAAAAAGTAAAACAAGCTCTAGAGTTATATGAAAGATTAAATGGAACAGCAATATTAGATGATAGAGAAGGAATTTCTTTTGGAGCAAAAATAAAAGATTGTAAAATACTTGGAACACCATATATGGCTATTTTAGGAGATAAAGTAGAAGATGGAAAAGTAGAACTTGAAAATACAAAAACTGGAGAAAAGCAAGTTGTAACAATAGAGGAAGTTATTAAATTAATCTAAAATTTATTAATGAAAAAACTTAATAAAAATTAAGATATTAAAAATATATCATAGTAGCAATACTTTAGCAAGAATTTAAGAATAAAAGTATATTACATTTTTGTAAAAAAATAAAAGCAATATAATTTGTAAAAACGCTGATAATAGCGTAATTACAAGTTATATTGTTTTTTTATTAAGTTTTTTCATTAATAAAATTAACATAATAAAGAAAGAAGGTAATCAAATGAAGAATTTAAAAGAAAAAGGAATAACATTAGTATCACTAGTAGTAACAATTATAATACTATTAATCCTAGCAGGGATAACAATACGGAAGCATTACAGGAAATAATGGATTGTTTTCAAGAGTACAAAAAGCAGTAACCAAATATCAAGAAGCACAAACAGAAGAAGAGGAAGGACTAAAAAAATTAGAAACATATGTAACAGATTTTTCGATAGTAGGAGGAGATAGTGAAGGAAAAAGTTCATTAGTAAAAATAATAAACCTAAATGTAGAAGTATTAGAAAAAAACATAAAAGCTATGTTAGTAATAGAAGGAGAAGCAAGTAAAATAGAATATAGCATAGATAATGGAAAGACGTGGAATACAAAGAAAGATAATCCAGTATCAACAGAGTTTACATTTGAAAATCAAGAAGTAGGCAGTTATTTTGTAAGAGTAAGGGTAACAGATAAAGAAGGAAAAAGTATAGAAGCAATAAGTGATATAGTAAGAGTAGGAATGATAACGACAGCAGAAGTAGGAGAAGTACTAGAAGGAGAAACATATATAACTGGAGAAGGTAAACTAGAAACAGGAGAGATGACAAACAATGTAGAAGAAGAAATAACATTAGGAGAAGGTGAAGAATATATAATACCACAGGGATACCATAATGGAAGCGGAAAAGTAAAAACAAGTAGTGATCTAATAAATAAAATGACTGTAAAAGTTGTTGATTCAAAATATGGAACATGGAATAATAATGCACTGAGTTCAAAAGCTGAATATACAATACAAAATAATTGTACCTGCATTGCCATAGCCTTGTTAAATTGTTATGGAGGAAATAACTATGTAGGAAAAGATAATCTTACAAAAGTATCTGCCAATATTTCTTTAAATGGTAAAAGTATTTCTAGTGAAATGTTAATAGGACAAATAGCAAATGGATCTGGTCCACGTATGTATATATTTGAAGCAAATCCAGGTGATAATATAATAGTATCATGTACTGCAGGAACAAGTGGAGATCCATTTAGTATAACATCTGTTATTTTGACAGATGAATGATATAATCTAAAAAATTATATCTTATAAAGTAGCAAAATAAAAACCAAATCGATTTATACGATTTGGTTTTTATTTTGTTGATGTTAAAGTTTCAAGCATTTTAGGATATAGGGTAGAAGCATTCTTCTTCCAGTTATTAACCATATTTTGTGCTTGCTCTCTTGAATAAGCATAAGTCTTTATTTCAAAAACAACTTCGCCATTTTCAACAATTTTACAATCTATCTCATATTCATTCTCACTTTTTGGAGTATATTCAGCAATTATAGATTCTTGATTTTCAAAAGATTCTATATTATTTTTAAAATTTGTATCAACCTTTAATTTGATAATACCTGGCAAAATATCTAAAGTTAAATCTAAAGTATTTTTACCAGCTTCAGTTATTTCATATACATCTTGAGTTTCTTTCTCATACTTTACAATATATTTTACATCAATCAAATCTAAAAGAAATTGTTGAAAGTAAAAATAGTTTAAGTCGATAGCAGAAGTTATTATACTGTAAAGAGTATCACTTGTAATAGGCCTACTTATATTGCTTAATATATATAATATAAGCACTTTATTTTCAGCTAATGTTTCACTATCAGATGTAATTTTCAAGTTAAAATCCTCCTTAAAAAACGATTACAATATTAAATCAACTAGATTATAACACATTTTTTAGGAAATTTCTATATCTAAGGTAAAATTATATTTAAGTATATACATTAATAAAAATTATATATTTACAATATAACATATTAATAAGTAATTTACAATATAAAAAAAAACAAGCTGAACTATTTTTTTATAAATATAATTAAATAAAAATATCATTAAAAGTTTGATATATAATATTTTTCAACGATTACACTTTTTTTATTAATGTATATACTTAATAAAAATTAACATAAATTGTAGGAGGAAACTAATGAAAAGGATAGAAAATAAAGGAATTACATTAATAGCATTAGTAATTACAATAGTAATAATGCTAATATTAGCAGGAATAACATTAGGCTCAGCATTAGGAGAAAACGGATTATTTACAAGAGCAAAGGAAGTAGTAGAAAAATATAAAATAGCACAAGAAAAAGAACAAGAAGACCTAGAACAATTAGAAAAATATTTAGGAGGAGCAGTAGGAAAAGATAATCCCTATATAGAAATTTCTCATGAACCAAAAGAATGGACAAATAAAAGTGTAAAAGTGAAAATTAAAAATAAAAAAGAGGAACTTAAACTGCAATATTCGGAAAATGATGGAAGAGATTGGAAAGACTATATAGATGAAATAGAAATAACAGAAAACAAAAAAATTTATGCAAGATTAATAGATGGAGAAAAAGTAAAGGAAGAAGAAGTTTATGCTATAAACAACATAGATAAAATTCTTCCAACTGTTGGAAAATTAATAATGAGAATAGGCAAAGCAGATGGAATTGAATGCAAAAATAATGATACTGTTGGAAATAGTATATATATAGAATTAGAAGATGGAGAAGATGAACAATCTGGACATAAAGAAACTACTTATGAAATAAAAGAATTAAATGAAACATCACTTAAAGGAGAAAGGATATTAAATCAAGAAGGAAACTATACAATAACAGTAAAGACATTAGATGTAGCAGAAAATATTTCTACTTATACATACAACATAAAAATAGAAAAACCAAAAATAGGTGATGCTATAAACTATATTTACGATGATGCAAAAGATTATAATCTTAGTGGGGAATTTAGTGGTCATGGAACATATGACAATAATAGTATACCTTGGTCTTTATCGACAACACCACAAATTATTAAGCAAACTAAAAACTTAAAGTGGGTTATATTTAATATAGATAGTGATAATAATATTGAACTAATAAGCGAGACACCAACAGAAAATAGAATATATTTTGGAGGTTCTATTGGATATAATAATGGTGTATATTATATGAACGAAATTTGTAGAAAACAATACAGTAATAATTCCCTTGGAATAATAGCAAGAAGTATTAATTTAAATGATATAGAAAAAGGATTAAGTGATATAGGTAAAAAAAATATAGAAGATAATTTAAAAACAAGAGATAAATATATAAATACAGAAGATGGAAGAGTACAATATACTCAAAATAAATATTATCCTAATATTCTAGAATATGAAAAAAATATTCAAATAGATAATAATCCTATAAATACCAATGGCATAGGAGAAAGTGATGAAGGCCTAAACTCAGGTATACCAGTACAATATGGAGATGAAGAATCTGGCTTTAAATTAGCAAAAGAAAAAATAATAATAAAAGGGTCAGGCTTAATAGGATTTTCTACTGAAGCCAAAAGTGAATATTTTGCAAATGATGATTTTTTCAAGCTATTGTTTGGAGCAGATAAACAATACTGGTATGCTTCTAGGTCAATATATTTCCATCCTACAGCTAATTGTATTGGATTTTGTCTAGGAAGAATTGATGGAAATAATGATGGTTGGTATGGAATATCTTATTCTAATGGAACATTTCATACAAAGGATTTTCCATTAAGACCTATTGTAACTATAAATAATGATATCGCTCTTGTAAAAAACGATAAAGGAGAATGGAATTTATCAAAAAATCATAACTAAATGTTTTTTAAGTTAAATAGGGCAGGATTATTAATAACCTGTCCTTTATAGGTAAATCTTGAACCATGACAAGGACAATCCCAAGTTTTATCAGTCTGGTTAAATTGAAGTTCGCACTTAAGATGTGTACATATAGGATTTACTAAATAACAAATTCCATTCTTATCTTTATATGCACCAACTTTTTTACCATTATACATTACGATTTTTCCAGTACCTTCTTTAATATCTTTGACAGTTTCATCAGGGAGTTTTAACTTATTTAAACCTATTGAATATATTGTTTCTTTCATTTGCTCACCAAAAGCTTTAGAATTTTTTAACGCACCTATCCTAGAAGGTTTAAACAAATATTCATATTTATTTTCTTTGCCTAAAATTTTATCTGTAATAATATTTGCAGAAATATTTGATAATGTCATACCCCATTTTTTAAAGCCAGTTGCAACGTAAATATTAGGTAAGATTTTAGAAAAATTTCCAATGTAGGGAAGCTTGTCTAAGCTTATACAATCCTGAGTACTCCATTTTGAAATTATTTCATATTCATTAAAAAGTTTTTTAGCGACATCTTCTAAAAATTTATAACAATCTATGTCTTTATTAGTTCTACCAACTTTATGACCATTACCTGAAATTAGAACTGTGTTTTCTCCAGCTTTTTCATATACATTTCTAAAAGAAATAGCAGGAGAACTTTCATTAATGTAGTAGCCGTCAAAAGTCTTCTCCTTGGTCTTAACAGCTATAACATAAGATATATCTTGATACATTTTTATAAAATATATTCCCGGAAAATTCTTAATAGGAAAATGGGTAGCTAAAATAACATAACTAGCAGTAATAATTTTATTATTTGCAGTTATTTTATATAAATTATTTTCAAATTTAATATTAGTTGCAGATGTCTTTTCAAATATAGTTCCATTATTTTTTAAAATACAATCAACTAAACCAAAGCAGTATTTTCTTGGATTAAACATTGCTTGATTTTTAAACTCAATTCCACCAAAATTTTTAATAGGAATATTTAAATTCTTTTTAAAACGAGCATCAAAAGAAAGACCACCTGACTTTAAATTATTGTCAGATTCTTTTAAATGATTTGACGAATAAGGAGTAGTATTTAATATACTTTTTATTTGATTAATAGTATTAATTTCTTGAGTAAATAGAGGCAAATCACTTTTTTTACTGCAATAAACATAAGCAGACTGCTTACTTAAATCACATTTTATTTTCTCTTCATCTACTATAGTCTTAATATTTTTTATTGCTTCTTCATTTGCTTCTAAATAATCTTTAGCAAATTCTATTCCATAATTCTTAGCTAGATAATCATAAAAAAGATTGTGCTGACTAGTAATCTTAGCTGTTGTAGAACCACTAGTTTTAGAACATACTTCATCTTTTTCTATAATAGTTACATTAAGTCCTTTTTTAGATAAATAATAACCACAACTAAGCCCGGTAAGACCTGCACCAATGATGCAAATATCAGTTTCAATATTTTTATTAAGAGGCTTAAAATTATGTTTTTCTTTAAAATTTTCAGTCCAATATGACATAACAAAAAATCCTTTCTTACTTAAAAATAGTATAACCAATACTCAAGATTTTATGAAAATATAAAAAATATTGACAAGATAAAACAAATGTTCTATAATTAAGTTGGTGATAATATGGAAAGATTAATTTTTCACATAGATGTAAATAATGCTTTTTTATCATGGACTGCTGTAAATATACTAGAAAATGGTGGGAAAATTGATATAAGAACAATACCTGCAATAATTGGTGGAGATGAATCTAAAAGGCATGGAGTAGTTCTTGCAAAAAGTAATGTAGCAAAACAATTTGGAATAAAAACAGGAGAGCCAATATATTTTGCAAGACAAAAATGTCCACAAATACAAATATTTAGTGCAGACCACAATATGTATAAACATTATTCAGATAATTTATATAAACTATTTAAGGAATATACTGACAAAGTCGAAAGATTTTCTATAGATGAATGTTTTTTAGATATGACAGGATGTATAATGAAAAATGAAGATTATATCTCAAAAGCAAAAGAAATATCTGATAGAATAAAAAAAGAATTAAAGTTTACTGTAAATATTGGAATAGCACATAATAAAGTTTTAGCTAAAATGGCATCAGACTTTGAAAAACCAGACAAGATACATACTTTATTTGAAAATGAAATTGAAACGAAATTATGGCCTTTAAGCATAAATGATTTATTTATGGTAGGAAAGAAGAGTAGTGAAAAATTAAATAGAATAGGAATACATACGATTGGAGATTTAGCACAATCTGATAAAAACTATATAATCAAGATATTTGGTAAATTTGGAAAGATGATTTGGGAATATTCTAATGGAATAGATAATGAAGAAGTTAATTTTATTAGAGAAAAACCAAAAGGCATAGGTAATTCAATTACACTTCCTCAAGATTTATCAGATAAAGAAAAAATAAATAAAGTTCTACTAGAACTTACAGAGCAAGTAACATACAGATTAAGAAAAGAAAATATGCTTGCAAACGTTGTTAATGTTCAACTAAAAACTAAAGATTTCAAAGTTTATTCTCATCAAAAGAAAATGGATTTTGCAACCTCAAGTACAAAAATAATTTATGGTGAAGTAAAAAAATTAATTGATGAACTTTATAAAGATACAGAAGTAAGACTTCTTGGAGTCAGAGTAGATAACCTAGTATCTGATGAGGAAAAGCAAATATCTTTTTTTGAAAATAATGATAATAAGAAGCAAGAAAAACTAGATAATACACTAGATAAATTAAAAGATAAGTATGGTTATAATTTTATAAAAAGGGCAGGAGAGATGAAATAAAAACTTCATTATTAAAAATTTAATAATGAAGTTTTCATATTTTAGAAAAATAATTATCACAATTATTTTATATTATTTCTTTTATAATTTACAAAACTAATTATTGCAATAACTGTAGCTGATGCAATTAAAATTCCTGAAATCATAGGTGTATTTGAACCTGTATGTGGTATTTCCTTTTGAGGAGCAACGTCTAATGCAACTACTGGAGAATCATCATTTTCTACAGGTGGTTTTTCTTCACCATTTTCTTTATAATCGATAGTTACATTTTCGTTTGTAGGTAGGTTCTTTCCAACGATATCACTTGAAAATGTTTCTTTTAAAGTTAATCTGTAAGTAAAGGTTGCAACATCTCCAGGTTCTAATTTAGAAATTGTCCATGTAATAGAATTATCACTAGTATTAACTGTTGCTGTAACTTCACCGATTTCTGGCTCTGTTAAAAGAGCAAAATCAAAATTATCTATAATTTCCTTTGGAAAATAATCTTTTATAACAATATCAGTTAATTCATTAGGATTAATTACAGTTAAATCTGTATAAATATCATTTGTAACAGTATCAATAACTTGATTATCATTTATATAATATACAGGACCTGCAACTGGGCTTGCTTCAGTTCCAAATACATAATTTGCAACATCTTTATATGTCCTAAATGTAGCATCTTCAGGTCTTCCAGTTATATCTATTTCTCTTTCAGAAATATTGATTAACATAGAAATTACATCAATATCTTTTCCTTTTAATTCTTGCAATTTAGCTTTTGTTGGATCAGCTGATTCTTCTGTATAAAGGTCAACTGAAACTCCTCTAGCTGTATTTGGTACAGCATCAGTTAAAACAACAATATATTTGTTAGCGTATTCATTATCAGATGTAGCAAGTAATTCTTCAGCTTTGTCTAATCCAATTTCAACATCAGTTCTTGGTCCCATAACATCTTCTCTAACAGTATTAATTGCATTAGAAAGGGTAGCTTTATCACTAGATAATGAAGGTGTAACTATTTTTGCATCTGCATCAGTTCCTTCTTCAGCAGGTAATGTACTAGTAGCAAATTCAACAACACCTATTTGCATATCTCTTTCGCCTTCTAATAGCTGATTAATTAAGGCTTCTGCTGCTTCTAGAACTAATTCTTTTCTAGACATTTGTCTTCCATTTACACTTACTTGATTAGTAGACATACTATTTGAAGTATCAATTAATAATACTACTTCACCAGCTTCTTCTTTTACAGGTTCTTGATTATTTTTAGCAGTTAATCTAATATCAATTGTTTTATTTTCCGTATCAATTTGAACCATTTTCTTTTCAAATTCACCATATTCTCCAAATGTCATTGAACATACATTGTCTTCAACTAGAACCATAGTTGCATCACCCTTTGCAACTGGTGTAGCAGCAAAACAAGTGCTAGACATTAAAAGTATAATTAATAAAATAGCTGTAAATTTTAAATATTTTTTCATCTTGTTCTCCTTTTCATTTTAGATTTAATATTAGTATTAACAAAATACATAAAATTATCTAAAAAATTTTATCTTAAAAAATTATAACATAATAAAATCTTACAATCAATAAAAATTAGGCAATAAAATTTTACATTTTTGTTACATTTTTTTTGATAAATAGTAATGTTAAAGTTTTGCAAATAATTAAGAAAATCGTTTAATAGGTCATTTTACCATCTAGTAAATCATCTTGCTCGATCCAATCCTTAACATCAAATTTTTTATATTCGTTCTTGTTAATTCTAGCAAAAACTGTTTCAATGCCGGCATTTATAATAAGCTTTCTACACATTTGGCAAGGCATGGCACCTTCTTCATAATCATTGGTATCTTTTCTTACGCCAACTAAATAAATAGTTGAGCCAATCATTTTATCACGAGAAGCACTAAGCATTGCATTTTGCTCAGCGTGAACACTTCTGCATGCATCAAATCCACCATGATGAATTTCTGGAAACAATTTCTTTTTGGTACAAAAACCTAAATCAATACAATTTTTTCTTCCACGAGGAGCACCATTGTAGCCAGTAGCAATTATCTCATCATTTTTTACAATAATGCATCCATAGTGTTTAAGAAGACAAGTACTTCTTTCAGCAACAGTTTCTGCAATATCTAAATAATAATTAATTTTACTTACTCTATCCATAGTTTCTCCTTTTCTATAAAAAATATATCAAAAAATAGGTTTGAAGTCAATTCTACGTATATAAAAATTTACATTGATTTTAGGATTTTATTATGATAAAATGAGAAAAAAATTAGGAAGGAAATATTGTAATGGCTGAACTAATAAATGGAAAAGAATTAGCAAAAGAAATTAGACTAAAATTAAAAGAAAAGGTAGAAAAAGAAAATTTAAAACCAAAATTAGCAGTAATACTTTGTGGAGATGATGAAGCATCAAAAGTATATGTAAGAAATAAAAGCAAAGCTTGCGATGAAGTTGGAATAGAATTTGAAGAACATTTACTTCCAACAACTACAACTCAAGAAGAATTATTGAATTTAATTGATAAATTAAATAATGATGAAAATATAGATGGCATATTATTACAAAGCCCAATTCCAAAAGGACTAAACATTGAAGAAGCATTTGAAAGAATAATGCCAGAAAAGGACGTTGATGGATTTAATCCATATAATGTTGGAAAACTTTGCATTGGAGAAGATGGATTTATTCCTTGTACTCCTTTAGGCATTATGAAAATGTTTGAAAAATATAATATTGATTTAGAAGGAAAGAAAGCAGTCATTGTCGGAAGAAGCAATATTGTTGGAAAGCCAATGGCTCAATGTTTACTTTCTAAACATGCAACAGTTACAATTTGCCACTCAAGAACAAAAGATTTAAAAGAAGAATTAAAAGATGCAGATATAGTAGTTGTAGCCGTTGGCAGAAGAGAAATAATAAAAGCTGATATGATAAAAGAAGGAGCAGTTGTAATTGATGTTGGAATGAACAGAAATGATGAAGGAAAATTGTGTGGAGATGTTGATTTTGAAAATGTATCTAAAAAAGCATCATTTATAACACCAGTTCCAGGAGGAGTTGGACCAATGACAGTTGCAATGCTTATGAACAATGTAATAAAGGCTTATGAAAAAAGAAGAAAATAAATTTCTAAAGGATGTAAAATGGTAGCAGAAGTAATAATAAATAGTAGTGTTAAAAACTTAAATAGAGTATTTGACTATGAAATCCCAGAAAATCTTAAAGTAGGAATAGGAACTAGAGTTTTTGTGCCTTTTTCTAGAAATAAAGAACTAGAAGAAGGTATTGTTGTTGGAGTAAAAGAAAAATCAGAATTTAAAGTAAAGCCAATAGCAGGTCTTCAAGAAGAACAAATTAAAGAAGAATATATTGAACTTTCAAAGTGGATGTCAAAAAGATATTTTTGCAATATATCAGACTGTTTAAGATTAATGCTTCCACCAGGTAGGACAAGCAAAAACGTTCTTAATCGTGTAAAAGAAAAAGAAGTAAATTTTATTTCCCTTGCTAAAAATACAGAAGATATTTTATTAAGCATAAATAATGGAGAAATTAAATCAGAAAAACAAAAAAATGCTTTAGAGTTTATAATTAATAATGGAAATGTAACAATTCAAGATTTAGAACTTTTTACTGATGCGACAAGTTCTGTAGTTAAAACTTTAATAAAAAATGGTTATTTAGAAATGAACAAAACTAAAGTAGAAAGAAATCCATTTATACACAAAACTACTGTGAAAACTGTGAATTTAGACATGACAGAAGAACAAGAAAAAGCATATAATTCCATTTTAGATAGTGGAAAATATTTATTATATGGAATAACGGGTTCAGGCAAAACAGAGATATATCTTAGATTAATAGAAAAAATGCTTAAAAATAATAAAACCAGTATAATGCTTGTTCCAGAAATTTCACTTACTCCTCAAACTGTAGACAGATTTATCTCAAGATTTGGAGAGGAACAAATTGCAGTTTTGCATAGTAAACTATCAATAGGGGAAAGATATGACCAATGGAACAAAATAAAAGAAGGAAAAGCCAAAATAATAATAGGTGCTAGGTCAGCAATCTTTTCTCCAGCAGTTAATTTAGGATTAATAATAATAGATGAAGAGCATGATGAATCTTATAGTTCAGAAATGACTCCTAGATATGATGCAAAAGAAGTAGCAGAATTTTTATCAGAAAAAAAGAATATTCCTTTAGTGTTAGGAAGTGCAACTCCAGATATGAACACATTTTATAAGGCAAAAAACGGAGAATATAAATTATTAACATTAACTAAAAGAGCTAATAACTCTAAGCTTCCTAAAGTGCAAATAGTTGATTTAAGAGAAGAACTAGCCAATGGAAATAAATCAATGATTAGCGAAAAGCTTCAAGAAGAAATTAAGAAAAATCTAGAAGCTAAAAAACAGACAATATTGTATTTAAATAGAAGAGGATTTTCTACGTTTGTAATGTGTAGAGACTGTGGATATACTGTTAAGTGTAAAAGATGTGATATTACATTGACATATCATAAGTATCAACACAAACTTAAATGCCATTATTGTGGGTTTGAACAAGATGAAATAAAAGTATGTCCAGAATGTAAAAGTGAAAATATCAAGTATTTTGGGGCAGGAACTCAAAAATTGGAAGATGAAATTAAAGCAATGTTTCCTGAAGCAACCACAATTAGAATGGACATTGATACAGTATCAAAAAAGAATTCACATGAACAAATACTAAATAAATTTAAAAACGAAAATATAGACATTTTAATAGGAACACAGATGGTAGTAAAAGGTCATCATTTTCCTAATGTAACATTAGTCGGTGTAATTGCAGCAGATGGAAGCTTAAATATTGGAGATTATAGAGCAAATGAAAAAACTTTTCAGATACTTACTCAAGTTGCAGGTAGAGCAGGAAGAGAAAAAGATGAAGGAAGAGTAATAATTCAAACTTATAATCCAGACAGCTATGCGATAGAATTTTCTAAAAGCCAAAACTATGATTTGTTTTATGATACAGAAATTGACTTAAGAAAACAGTTGAAATATCCGCCATTTTGCGATATAATAGTAGTTGATATGTCAGCAAAAGATATAAAAGAATTAAAAAAAGTTGCAAAAGAAATTCATTCATATTTGAAAAAAAGAGTAATAGAAGAAAAATTTGGACTTTTACTATATAGTCCAGTTCCTTCACCAATAGACAAAATAAAAGATAGGTATAGAATGAGAATACTAATTAAATGTAAATATGATGAAAGAATAAATAATCTATTAAATGACACCTTAGAAGAATTTTATAAAATGAAAACATTTACTTCAAGAGTAGTTATAGAACTAAATCCAAATAATATGTTATAAAATTATAAATAGCAAAGAGGGAGGACTAGATGGCATTAAGAGAAATAAGAAAAGAAGGAGACGAAATCTTAAGAAAAAAATCAAGAATAGTTGAAGTAATAGATGACAGAATAAAAGAACTAATAAAAGATATGGATGAAACTATGCATTCTGCAAATGGAGTTGGAATTTCTGCAGTACAAGTTGGCGTTTTAAAAAGAATTATTGTAGTAGATGTTAATTATGATGGTTCACCATCTTTAAAACTAATTAATCCAGAAATAGTTAAAGCAAAAGGAAAAGAAGAATTTCAAGAAGGATGCTTAAGTTTCCCAAATAAATTTGCAAAAGTAATTCGTCCTAATGAAGTTACAGTTAAAGCATTAGATGAAAACGGAAAGCAAGTAACAATTAAAGGCAAAGGACTTTTAGCAGAAGCACTTTGCCATGAAATAGACCATTTAGATGGAAAACTTTTTATTGACATTATGGAACCGGGAACACTTGAATATATTGAAAATGCGGAAGAACAAGATTAGAGGAGGCAATTAATGAAAATTGTTTTTATGGGAACGCCTGATTTTGCGTTAGAATCTTTAAAAAGCTTATATGAAGCTAATAATGAAATAATAGGAGTTGTTACAAATCAGGATAAACCTAAAGGTAGAGGAATGAAATTAATTGCTTCTCCTGTTAAACAATATGCGTTAGAAAAAAATCTCAAAGTTTTTCAACCTTTAAA
>CANQLM010000028.1 GCA_947624735.1 uncultured Clostridia bacterium
AAAATTATTGTTAAAGTATTTATATTATGATATATTTTTAATATCTTAATTTTTATTAAGTTTTTTCATTAATAATAAATTTCGTAAATCTAAGTTGATAAAAACCGCACACCAAATGATGTACGGTCATATTTTTTATGCACTTTTAAGTTCTAACCTTATTTTATCACCAATCATTGCGATAAATTCTGAGTTAGTTGGCTTTCCCTTATCTGCAGAAATTGTGTACCCAAATATACCTTCTACAGTTTTTGGGTCTCCTCTTCCGCCATGCTACTTCTATTGCATGCCTTATTGCACGTTCTACTCTTGATGGAGTTGTACTAAACTTTTCTGCGATTTCAGGATAAAGTTCCTTTGTTATTTGGTTAATAACATTAATATTATTAACCACCATAATAATAGCTTCTCTTAGGAACTGATAACCTTTTATATGAGCTGGTACTCCTACTTCGTGAATTACATTTGTAACTAAAGCCTCTAAATTTTCTTTTTCGTCTTTTTTAGAAACTTGTATATATTGAGATTTTAACTCACGTGAACTTGTTATCACATTTTTTAGTTCTTCTGGATTATAATTTTTAATTTCTTTTATTCTGTCTATTAATACTGATATGTCAAAAGGCTTTACTACATAGTAGTCTGCACCTAAAGCAATAGCTTTTTGAGTTATTTTGTCTTGTCCTACTGCTGATACCATTATGTATATTGGTGTTTTTCCTAAAGATATTTTACTTAATTTTTCAAGCACTCCTAATCCATCTAAATGTGGCATTATTACGTCTAATAATACTACATCTGGTTTAGTTGTTATTATTTGGTCATAGGCTTCTTCTCCATCTTTTGCTATTCCTACAACCTCTAATTCTGCATCACCGTTTAGAAAATCTTTTAGATTATTTCCAAACTCATAATTGTCATCTGCAATTAAAACTTTAATTTTCTCATTTACTTTCACTTTCGTTTCCCCCTAAATAAATTTTTTGTTTTGTAAAATTTTACCATTACATTATATATTCTTTTATTTAGGATTTCAAGTATTTTTACTAATTTTTTCCAAGTTTCTTGCAAATGCTTGATTTTACTACTATTTTTCGCACTATTTTTTTCGACTTTATTTTTAAAAATTTATAAATTTTCTTCTTCTATGTATATATTATCTCTTATAATTATGCAGTTTTCCGCAGTTTTTATATTATTTAATAGCTTTTCCTTATTTTCTATACTAGATTGTAATTTCAATTCTACATAATTTTCGTATTTAGTTTCTATTATTTTGATATTTAATTTTTTGCACCAATAATTTACATCTTTCTGATTTTCATAGTCTATTTTTATCGAATATTCAATTCCTTTTATTTTGTTTACAATTATAGATTTTTCTATTGCCAATTTTGCTACATCTGAATATGCTCTAACTAATCCGCCTGTGCCTAGAAGTATTCCGCCAAAATATCTAGTTACAATTACAATTATATTTTGAAGTTCTTTCTTCTTTATTATATCTAAAATCGGACTTCCGGCTGTTTTACTTGGCTCTCCATCATCACTACATTTTTCATAATTGTCTACTATATAAGCATAGCAATTATGTTTTGCATCAAAATATTTTTTGCTTATTTCCTTTAATTTTTCTTCTGCCTCTTCCTTGCTATCAACTGGAAATACATTTGCAATAAATTTTGATTTTTTTACTTGAATTTCGGCTTGAACATTTTCTTTAATAGTTTTCACTTTAAATTTTCCTTCTATATAAATTTATTTTAATTTAGACCAGCTGTATATCCTGTTGAATATGCAATTTGTAAATTGAAACCTCCTGTGTATGCATCTACATCAATAATTTCTCCTGCAAAATATAAGCCTTTAATTATTTTTGATTCCATCGTTTTAGGATTAATTTCTTTTACATTAATTCCTCCTGATGTAACTATTGCTTCTTCTATGTCTCCAAATCCTGCAATTTCTATTTCAAAATTTTTAAGAAGGTTTACAAGTCTTGTTCTTTCTTCTTTTGTTATTTCATTTACTTTTTTATATTCATTTATATTACTTAGTTCAACTATAACTGGAATCAATGTTTGAGGTAATAGTTCATTTAAGCTATTTTTAAAATCTTTATTTTTCTGTTTTTCAAAATCTCTTAATATTCTTGCATCCAATTTTTCTAGAGATAAAGCTGGTTTAAAGTCTATAATTATTTTTACATTTTCAAAATTTATATTTCTCAAGTGTGCTGAAGCACTTAAGATTATTGGTCCAGATAATCCGAAATGTGTAAATAACATTTCTCCAAAGTCATCATATATTTTTTTGTCATTATCCAATAATTTTATTGATACATTTTTTAAACTTAGGCCTTGTAATTTTTTGCATATATCTAGACTATTTTTCTTAGCTTTAAGAGGAACTAGTGATGGTCTTATTTTAGTAACTGTATGACCAAGTTTTTCTGCCATTTTATAGCCATCTCCGGTAGAACCAGTTTTAGGATAGCTTACTCCTCCTGTTGCTAAAATTACTTTATCAGCTCTATAAGTACCATTATTAGTCTTAACACCAATCACCTCTTTTTGAGTATTTATAAGTATTTCTTTTACATCACAGTTTGTAATTATTTTAACTCCATTTAATTTTTTTATAAGAGCATCTAAAACATCAGATGCTCTATCGCTTGTAGGAAACACTCTGTTTCCTCTCTCTACTTTCGTTGGAATGTCTAACAATTCAATTATATCTTTGTTATTAAAATTTTGAAACGCACTATATAAAAACTTCCCATTGCCTGGGATGTTTTTTATAAATTCGGAAATATCTATCGCATTTGTAATATTACATCTGCCTTTTCCTGTTATCAAAAGTTTCTTTCCGAGTGTATTCATTTTTTCTAACAAAGTTACGCTGTTGCCTTGTTCTTTAGAACTTATGGCGGATAACATTCCTGCTGGTCCGCCACCTACTACTATTACATTCATTTACTTTTACCTTTATAAAATATTTTCTACTGCTTTCATTAGTCCTAATTTTCCATATTCATAAGTTAAGCCACCTTGCTGAAATGCTAAATATGGCTCTCTTAATGGTCCGTCGCAACTTAATTCTATTGATGAACCTTGCGTAAATGCTCCTGCAGCCATTATTACTTGGTCATCATAGCCCGGCATATCTCCTGGTATTGGCATTGAACCTGAGTCTATTGGAGAACCTTTTTGAATTCCTTGGCAGTATTTTATTAATTTTTCTCTATCTTTAAATTCTATTGTTTGAACTATGTCTGTTCTTGTACCATCCCACTTTGGCCATGTTTCGTAACCTAGATTTTCCATTACTTTGCTTGTTAATATTGCTGTTTTTAGGCTACTTGCTACTACACTTGGTGCAAAGAACAATCCTTGTAATATTTTTTTATTCATTCCAAGTGTTGGGCCTACTTCTTTTCCTTCTCCTGGAAGTGTAAGCCTTTCTGAAACTAATTTTATTAAGTCTTTTCTACCTACAACATAAGCTCCATTAGGTGCTATTCCTCCTCCAAGATTTTTGATAAGCGAACCTACTAGTATATCTGCTCCAATATTACTTGGTTCAATTTCATTAGTAAATTCTCCATAGCAATTGTCTACCATAATTATTGCAGTTTTATTTACTTTTCTAATTGTTTCAATTACTTTTTCTATTTTATCTAGTGTTAAACTATGTCTTAATGAATAGCCTCTTGAACGTTGTATTTCTACTACTTTTATATTATTATGTTCAAGCATATCTGATATTTTTTCATAGTCAAAATCATTATCTTTTAAATCTATTTGTTCATATTTTATTCCAAATGATTTTAATGAACTTGGATTGTCTTTTATTCCAATAACTTCATCTAATGTATCATATGGCTTTCCTGATATAGATAATAATACATCTCCCGGCCTTAATAGTCCAAATAGTGTTACATTTAAAGCATGAGATGCTGATATAAATTGTCCTCTAACTAAACTGTCTTCTGCTCCAAATATTTCACTATATATTTTTTCTATTACTTCTCTTCCAATATCATCATATCCATATCCAGTTGTTTCGTTAAAATGTACTTCTGATACATTATTATTTTGAAATGCTTGAAGTACTTTTAATGAGTTGATTTCACATATTTTGTTTACTTTTTCAAATTCTTGTTTTACTTCATTTTCACTTCTATTTATTAGTTCTATTACTTCTTCTTTTACATACATAGTTAATTACTTTCATCTCCACAATATATTGGTAAGCCTACATTTGTTCCTATCTCATAAAATTGTCCTAAAAAGCTTACATTATTAAATGCAATTTCATAACTTGGCTCTTTTACAACATTTCCATTTAGGTCTAAAACTCCCCATTTACCGTCTTTTTTTACTCCTACATAATTTCCATTTTGTTCTGAAACAAAGTCATATTCACAGTTTACTTTTATCTTTCCATCTTTATCTTTAAATCCCCATTTGTCGTTTTGTTTAATTGCATAAAGAGTATTTTCTGGGTACAATTCTTTATATGTTATTTCATTTCCATCTAAAGTATAATATTTTACATCTGTGTTTGATATTAATTTTACATAGTTTTCATTTTTTACAAATGAAGAATTTTCTAAGCCTTCATTCATTTTTCCTTCACTATTAATTATAAATGTTTTGTTAGTTTCTAATGATGTTGCTTGAAGCAAGTTCACTCCATCAATATTCTGTATTGTGCTATATTCTAATGGTATTACTACTTGTCCATTTGCTCTTATTAGCCCTGTTTTTGTAGAGTTAGTTGCAATAAATAGGTCATTCATAAAATATTCTATATATGAATATTTATCTTGCAATAAAATGTTGTCATTTTTGTCTACAATGTTATAGTTGTTATCTTTGTCTATTATAATACTATATTCTTCTGATACTTTTTCTTTGCTAGAATTTTCTGTTTGTATATTATTTCCTTTTGTATCAAATATTACTGTGTTTTCGCCTTTATATGCATTAATATATTCACCGCCAATTGCTATTGAATCATAGTCCATTGGTACTATAGTTTTTCCATCTATGTCAAATACACCAAAAGCAGAGTCTTTTTCTGCTATAAATATTTTATTGTTACTGTCAAAATTAATTGTTCTATATTCTGTTTTTAAGATTTCATTAGAGTTTTTTAGCAATCCATATTTGCCATTTAGTGATGCAATAAAGTATAAGCTATTGCTTCCTTCTATCTGGGTTAATCTATTTAGCTCACTATATTCTGTGTCTAATACTTTTTGTCCATTTGATTTAGCATAGCCATATTTATATCCATTATCTGTCTTTATTCTTAAAATAAAACCTGCATCTTGATATTTAGTTTTTTCATTATAATATCCATCTGAACTAATTTCATCATATTCAGAGTTTAATATTTTTTTACCTTTTATATTGATAACTCCATATAGTCCTTGTTCTTTAACTTTTAAGTAACCTTCTTTATAATCTACATTTTTTATGTCTTCATAAATTGCATCTGTTATTTTATTACCTTCAAAGTCCATTATTCCATAAGAGTTGCCTTCTTTGTATTTAAGTACAGTTTTTTCATAAGGTACTAAACTAGTAGTTGCTCTTATAGATATAGCATCTATGCTATTTAGGTTTGTCCATTTTTGTGTATTAGTTTTATCTATTGCCTTCCATTCGCCATTATTTATATCATCTATACAAATAAATAGGTCTGTAGTTGGATTTGGAATTTTTATTCCATCATATTGAGCTTCAATTACTATATCTCCATTTTTATTAATTACTCCATATTTATCATTTTTTTCTAAGACATAGTATTCTACATCAGCTTTATCTATTTCTTCAAGTTTAACAAAATAGTTTAATTTGTTTACCATAACTATTCCAATAACTAAACCTATTATTAAAAATATTAAAAAAATTGTTATAGGTATTAATTTACTTCTTTTTTTTGGCATAAGTTTTATTCCTCCGACATTTTTTCAAAATTTATATAACTATTATATAGCTAAAAATACTTAAATGTCAATTATTTCTTTGCAGTCAACAAATCTTAACTTGTCATTTATATCTTTTACATATGTAAATAATTTTAAATGTCCTACATCATAATTATTGTCATTTAAAATATTATTTAAACTCTCTTTTTCTATTATTTTATTAGATATTACTTCATATACCTTTTCTTCATTATTTACAATATATTTTACTCTTTCTTTTACTTTTAGTTCTTTTAAATTAGCAAAATGATTGTATTTTTTCCCATAATTGTATGCAAATAAAGCTATATTATTTCCTAATATAGTTGTTTGTTTGAAATGATTTATAAATTCACTTTCAGGATTGTCTTCTTCCATTTCTGCTATGTTAGCTTCTAGATTTAATGAATCTATCTCTAAAGACCAAGCTTGTATTTCATTCACTGTAATTTCATTTTCCTTAACAGCATTTGAGATTATTATGTTCTGCTTAATAAGGTTATTGTTTTGATTGTTTGTATTAGAGATTAAATTATTATTTGGAAAATTGATTATTGAAATAATTATGAAAAAAATTATAGAAGAAATTATAAATGATAGAATATTTATATTGATTTTATTGAAATTAATCATATACATATTTTACCATTTTTTAATTTCTTTGTAAATAGATTTTATACAAAATAAAGTAATTTTTATAGTCACAACAAAAATGAGACATTATTGTCCCATTTTCGTTTAATATTAATTTTTAATTTAATAAATTATATCTTTAGTTTTTATATATCATATTTTCTTGATTTTACAAATGCAACTCCACCTATTGCTATAGCTACCATTCCTATAACTGTTATTATATATATATCATTTTCTCCAGTTTGTGGTAAATCCTTTGATGCATCATTTATATTATTTACTTTTTGAACATTATTTGTTAATGTAGTATTTAATGTAGCCGTGTTTTGTACAGTATTTTGAACTGTATTTTGAACTGTGTTTTGTACAGTATTTTCTCCAGCATTTCCTGTAAGATTTGTTACATTACCAGTTGTATTTCCTTCTCCTACTGGTCCAATTAAAAAATCTGCATTAGCATTAACAGCTCTTCCCAATAATAGTAATATAGCTAAAGCTAAAACTAAAGATATTACTGCATTTTTTCTAAAATTTTTCATCATAACGTTCTCCTTACTTATTCTTTTTCATATTGTTAGTATGTTCATTTTTACATAAATTATAATATGCAAAATATAACAATTTCATACTGTATATATTCTATACTTAATTTTTATAATAGTCAATATTTTTTTCTATTTTTTTTGATTTTTTTACAAATTACGACTTTATTATTTATTTTATTATATTTTCAAAAAATTATTCTTATTTTTTTTAAACATTTTTTTCCATTTTATACATTAAATTTAAATTCTACAATGTCGCCTTCTTGCATTATGTAATCTTTTCCTTCTAGTCTTACTAATCCTAATTCTTTTACTTTTTGATAACTTCCATTTTTCACTAAATCATTATATGATACTATTTCTGCTTTTATGAATCCTCTTTCAAAATCTGAATGTATTTTTCCAGCAGCTTGTGGAGCTTTCGTTCCTTTTTTTATTGTCCATGCTCTTACTTCTTTTTTTCCTGCTGTTAAATATGACATCAGTCCTAATAAATTATAACTAGATTTTATAACTTTATCTAATCCTGATTCTTCTAATCCTAATGCTTCAAGCATTTCTTTTTTATCATTACCTTCTAGTGAAGATAATTCTTCTTCAATTTTAACACATAATGTTATTACTTCTGCATTTTCTTGTTTTGCATACTCTTTAACTTGTTTTACATAAATGTTATCTTCTTTTCCAATATCATTTTCACAAATATTTGCAACATATAAAATTGGTTTCATTGTAAGTAAAAATGCATCTTTTATTATTTCTTTTTCATCTTCAGATAGTTCTATCATTCTAGCTGGTTTGCCATTTTCTAATTCTTGTTTTACTTTCTTAAAGTTTTCTTCTTCTTGAATATATTTTTTATCACCTTTTGCTAATTTACTTGCTCTTTCTATTCTTTTATTTACTGTATCTAAATCAGCTAGAATAAGTTCTAAATTTATTGTATCTATATCTCTAATTGGATTAACATTGCCTTCAACATGAACTATATTAGAATCTTCAAAACATCTAACAACTTCCAAAATACTATCTGTTTCTCTAATATGAGATAAAAATTTATTTCCTAAACCTTCGCCTTTGCTTGCTCCCTTAACTAATCCTGCAATATCAACGAATTCAATTATTGCGTGTGTTATTTTATCTGAATCGTACATTTTGGCTAATACATCTAGTCTTTCGTCTGGTACTGGTACTACTCCTACATTTGGTTCTATTGTGCAAAATGGATAATTAGCACATTCTGCTCCTGCATTTGTTATACTATTGAAAAGTGTACTTTTTCCAACATTAGGTAGTCCCACGATTCCTATTTTCATTTTAGTTTTCCTCCTATTTTACTTTATACACCTGCTGAATTAATCGTATTTAATAATTGTTTACCGCTAGCAAGTTCTCCTCTTATTCTACCAATATCAGTCATGTCAAGAGTTCTACTTTTATTTACAGTGCCATATTTAGTAAGCACTTGTACATCGAATCCTATTTCTTTTAACCATTTAATTGTGTTTTCATTGTGTGCTCCTGCTGGGTATGCCATTATTCTTTGGATTTTTTCTCCAAATTTTGCTTCTATTTCTTCATGTGCAGTGTTATACTCTTTTTGTAATTGCTCTTTACTTAGTGTAGTACAGTCATTGTGCCATAATCCATGAATATGTATTTTTACTAAACCACTATCAAACATTTCTTTTGCTTGGTCCCATGTTATGTATGCATCTCCACCTACATAGTAATTAATTATGAAAATTGTTGCTGGAACATTATATTTTTTTAATACATTAAAAGCCTCTGTATAGCAACCTTTCCAACCATCATCCATAGTTATTACACAAACTTTTTCTGGTAGTGCAAGATTTCCTTGATTGTATTCATAAACTTCTTCTAAATTAATAAAAGTATAGCCTGCGTCTAATAATGTTTTTACATTTTCTTCAAATCTTTCTTCTGTACTAAATAAGCTATAATTTTTATCATTTTTTGGAAGTTCACCAAATCCATGATATATAATTACAGGAATTTTTATATTTTTTTCACTTTTAAAATATTTAGGTTCTGTTACATTTGCTAAAAAATCAATTTTTTTACTTCCTACTGTGCTTTCTTCATTTTCATTTTCGTTATCTTCTTCGTTTGTAACATTTTCTGCTATGTTTTGAGTAGTTGCCCCATTTTGAACACCTGCTCCAGTTTCTATCGTTTTATATTTTCTGTTTATCACTATAATTACAAGAATAACTACAACTATAGCTATTAATAGAAAAAATAAAGCTTTTCCCTTATTTTTATTTTTCTTACTCATACTTTTTCCCCTTTCACTTAATTTATACCACATATATTATTTATTTTCAATAAAAAAAATTATATTAATTTTTCAGTTTTCAAGCATCATAAACTTAGTCTTTTTTCATAATTTGATCTTTTTGTTAAATAAATAACATAAAAAATAAACCCTCTATGTTTCTGTCTAACATTTTGGGTTTATTTCGTTTATATTTACATTTATTTTTTGTTTCAAGTTTTTATATGTTTTTATTCTTCTTTTTTACTAGCTTTTGCAAATTTCTTTAGAGTTTGGAAAACTAAATAATTTACTGTTCCTGGTATATCTTTTTTACCTGCTGGAACTCCAGTTAATATTTCAACGCCTTCTTCTATAGTTGATACTGCATAAATGTGGAATTTACCATTTTTTACTGCTTCTACAATTTCTTTATCTAGATTTAAGTTTTGTATATTTTTTTGTGGAATCATTACTCCTTGACTACCATCTAAACCATTTAATTTGCATATTTCGTAGTAACCTTCTATTTTTTCATTTACTCCACCTATTGCTTGGATTTCACCTTTTTGATTTACTGAGCCTGTTACTGCTATTGCTTGATTTATTGGGACATTTGATAAACTAGATAGTAATGCATATAGTTCTGTACTTGAAGCACTATCTCCATCAACTCCATTATATAGTTGTTCAAAGCAAATGCTTGCTGTTAGTGAAAGTGGCATATCTTTTGCAAATGTTTCTCCTAAATATCCATTTAATATTAAAATACCTTTTGAATGTGATGAACCTGAAAGTTCAACTTCTCTTTCTATGTTAATTATTCCACTTTTACCAGTATAAGTATTTGCCGTAATTCTTACTGGTTTTCCAAATGTATAATCTCCAAGAGACATTACTGTCAAGCCATTTATTTGTCCTACTTTACTTCCTTTTGTATCTATCAAAAGTACCCTATCTTTTATCATTTCAGTATATTTTTCATCATATTTTTTAACACGATTTTTTCTTTCTTTAAGTGCTTTTTCTATATACTCAGAAGTTACTACTTTAGCTTTATCAATTTTTGCCCAAGTTGCTGCTTCCACAATAACTTGTGCTAGATCTCCAAATTGTGTAGATAATTTTCCTTTGTTGTCAGCAAGTCTACAAGAATATTCAGCTAAACGTGCAACTCCACTTTTATCTAGATGTGGTAATTCACTTTCTGTACAAAAACTGTGTACAAATCCTGCTAAATCATTTAAATTTTCTTCATCTAGTGGTGCTTGGTCTTCAAATTCTACTTTTATTTTAAATAATTTTCTAAATTCTTCATCTACTGACAAAAGTGTCTGATAAACATTTTCGTTACCTATTATAATTACTTTTAAGTCAAGTGGAATAGGCTCTGGTTTTAGTGATACTAGTGCCATTGAAGCCCTTTGCTCTAATGAATTGTCAATTCCAATTTCTTTATTTCTTAAAACTTTCTTTAAGTTCTCATAGCATACTGGATTTGTTAATAAGTCATTTGCTTGAAAAATTATATATCCTCCATTTGCTTTTTGTAAAAGTCCTGGTCTTATCATTGTATAGTCTGTTTTTAGAGCTCCATAATAATTTTCATATTCTAATCTACCAAATAAATTGTTAAATGAATAGTTAGAATCCATTATTACTGGTGCACCTTCTAATTGGCTATTATCTATAAATACGTTTACTTTATAATTATCCCATGGCTTTGTTTCTGGCATTTTAGGACCTTGATTTTCTGGTACTTTTTTATCTTCTTCTAAAAATTTAGAAATATTATTTAGTATATCTTTTTTTACACCATCTAAAAATTTTGTAATTTTTTTATTTCTTTTAAAATTAGATTTTACATAAGAAATATGTCCCTCAATTGTTAATACCGCAATGTTTGACTGCCATTCAGAAACTTTCTTTTCTGATTCTTCGTCTAATTGTTTTATAACAGCAATTGCTTCAATAATGTGCTGTTGAACAATGGCTGAGTTATCTTCATATTCTTTTCTTATGTTTTCGTCTAATTCATTAAATTCCTCTTCTTTTATAACCTTACCGTCAACCATAGGCATCATATAAATTCCATTATCTGCTGATTTTACTTGGAATCCATATTTTTCTGATTTTTTATTAAGATTTTCTAAAAGTAATGCTCTTTTTTCTTGATATTTTTGGGTAATTATACTTTTTTCTTTTTCAAAATCTTCATTTTTAAATGTATTTTTTATATCTGTTCTAATTTCTTTGATAAACTTATCCATTGCAACTTTAAAGTTATTGCCTTCACCTGCTGGAAGGCTTACTGCAACTGGCTCATTAGGATTGTCAAAATTGTATATATAGCACCAGTCAGGAGGAGTCTTTTTTGTTTTTGATAATTTATCTAAATAGTTTCTGGTATATGTTGTTTTTCCAGAACCTGATGGTCCCTCTAAATAGACATTATATCCCTTTGTATCAACCGTTAGTCCAAACTCTAATGATGAAATTCCTCTTTCTTGGCCAATTCCTTTATAATTAGCTTCTAGTTCTTCAGTTGTTTCAAATTTAAAAACATCTGGATTACAGTTGTATCTTAAATCTTTATATGATACTTCATTTGTTTTTTTCATTATTTCCTCCTATTTTTCTTATGTAATTTTATTTAATTATATATGTCATTACTATTGCATCTTCTTTACCTTCATAGTATTTTCTTCTAGTTCCTATATCGCGGAATCCAAATTTTCTGTAAAGTTTGATTGCATTAATATTATGCTCATTTACTTCTAAATTTATTTTATTAACATTATTTTTTCTAATTATATAGCTTAATAAATTTGATGCAATTCCTTTATTTTGCTTGTCTACTCTTGTTACTATATTCATTATTTCTAATTCATTTAAAATTGTTCTTGTTCCAACAAATCCAACTATTTCGTTATTTTGTTTTGCAACTAAATATCTAGAATTTTTATAATCTTCTACTAATGTTTCTTCATCCCATATATTAGGAAATTTTTCATAGTCTGCTATAATATTTTCTAGGTCTAATTTAGTCATTTCTAGAATATGTATTCTATGTTCGTCGCCTTCTTTTTTTCTTTGTGCTTGTGGGTTTCTCAAATACATTGGGAAAAGTGTACTCGAATCTCCATAATCTCCTATTTCATATTTATCAAGTGCTGCAAGTGCAATTGCTTCTGCCATTGGTGGCAAGTCTTCTATATATTCATAGTTTTCAGTTTTTCTTCCTTGTGCATATTGTTTTGAAAATTTTGCTTTAAAAAGTGGTTCTAGTTTTTCAGCAAATGTGTCTCCAACAATGTATAAAGGGTTTTCAAAATCTATATATTCAACAACATCAGTAATATTTCTTACTTCTGCATTTTTATATAATGACAAATTTCCATTATGTATTCTATATACTGCAAAATATACATTTTCATTTTTTGCATCAATCATAGATAAAATTTTACAATCATTTTTTCCTTTTTTTATGATAGTGCTATATGCTAATGCTTTTAGTGTGTCTACTCCTGCAATTGGAATATTTTTTGCATCTGAAAATGCTTTTATTGTTGCCATTCCTACTCGTATTCCTGTAAATGAACCTGGTCCTCTTGAACAACTTAATAAATTAATATCATCTAGTTTCATGTTTAATGAATCTAGCAATTCTTGAATTTTAGGCATAAGAATTTGTGAGTGTTCTTTTTCAGAATCGATAGATATTTGTTTTAAAACCTTTCCATCTTCTGTTATAGCTATTGAACATATTTTTCTTGATGTATCAATCGCTAATATTTTCATAAAAATTATCACTCCTTATACTTCTATATATTTTGTAAAATCCATGTCTGCATATTTTGTTCCAAATGTTTCAATGTAAAGTGTCCTTTCATCTTCTGAGCCTTCTTTTCCAAATGAAACTTTTATGTAATCATTGGGTAAAATGTCTTCAATAAGTTCTCCCCATTCAAAAATACATAGTCCTTTATTAAAGTATTCTTCTCCTCCTATGTTTTCGAATTCGTAGATGTCTCCTAATCTGTAAAGGTCAAAATGATATATGTCGATTTGTTCATTGTGATATTCGTTTACTATTGTAAACGTAGGGCTTGAGATTTTTTCTTCCATTCCGAAGTGTGTTAATATACCTTCAACAAATTTTGTTTTTCCAGCTCCTAGCTCTCCTGATAATACTACCACATCTCCCCTGTTTAAATCTCCTGCTAAGTTTTTAGCAAACTGTTTTGTTTGCATTTCGCTTTTGCATAGTATTTCTTGCATTATATCTTTTCCCTTCTTAATTTGTTTTATTCAACTTGATTATATAATATTCGACATTTTTATTCAAGGTCTTTTAATAATTCTTTGTAAAAAGCTATTATATATTACATAAAACTATGCATAATTGAATATAATATTATAATAAAATATATTCATTTTGTTGACAAATGTATACAATTTGTAATATAATGTATATAGTTTAATAAGAGGAGAAAATAAAATGTCTACTGTAAGAATAAATGATGATATAAAAAAAGATATTATGCCTATACTAAATGATTTGGGAATATCTTTAAGTGAAGCTATTAATCTATTTTTACATCAAATTAAAATATATAATGGTATTCCTTTTACCTTAAGACGAAAAGGAAGCATTGAATTAAATGATGGATATGGTTCTTATATTTGCGAATATGGTCACTTGCACGATTATAGTAAATCTAAACTTGAAGAATTAGAAAAA
>CANQLM010000029.1 GCA_947624735.1 uncultured Clostridia bacterium
TTTCCATTTTTCATTTCTTCTAATTGCTCTTTTATTATTTTTAACGCCTTGTCATAGTTTGATGTTTCTATTCCCGTTTTTACGAATATTGTATTTTTTCTTCTTATATAGCTTGAGCTTGCCGAATATGCTAAACTAGCTTTTTCTCTAACATTTTGAAATAGTTTAGAATTTGCTCCTCCTCCTAAAATTGTATTATAAACTGATACTACACTTTTAGGACCTTCTGGTACTACTAAACCTATTATTAGCTTTCCTTGAGTAACATCCATTGGTTCTTTTATCTCTTTATTTTTTATGCTATGTTTTTGTAGTTCATTTGAGACTTGAGAATTCCTATTTCTTTCAATTGGTAATTCTATTTTTTCTACTTCTTTACCACAACTAAAGCAATCTATCCTAGCTTCATTTATTAATTTTGTATATTGCTCATATAAGTTTTTCTCATTTATATTATTTAAGTCTTCTACTTTTCCAAACTTATATATTCCATAAATTTCGCCTTCAAACATTTCTTCAATACATCTATCTAAAGAATATTTTGTTTT
The DNA here is from genome assembly GCA_947624735.1 of uncultured Clostridia bacterium. Taxonomy (GTDB): domain Bacteria; phylum Bacillota; class Clostridia; order TANB77; family CAG-508; genus CAG-793. Next base: position 549 of record CANQLM010000029.1, read on the forward strand.
ATTGTCTTTTCTTGATTCTATTATTCTCTTTAAATTTTCTTTTTCTTGGTCAACATATTCTTTTTTAAAAGCATCATTTTCAGTTAATGGATTAAATACAAGTTCTTTTAAAAATTCTACAGCATTCTGTTTTTCTGGTAAGTATTTGTTACTTAAAACTTCCATATAAAATTTTAAAACTTGATAATCGCCCATTTTATCTACACCACAGTTAAAGCTAGCTCCATACATTTCTTCTAGCTTTTTATTTATTTCAAGTTGGTTTGGATATTTTTTCGTTCCACGCCTTAAAACTGCTGGTATTAAACTATTTATTGTAACTTCTTTTTCATTCATTGGAACTGTAAGAAAAATTGCATATAGGTTTGTTTTAAAGCCTTCTGTTTTTATTATACTATCTTCCATATCTCTTTTTTGCATAAATTTCTATGCAAATCTCCTTTCTCTTTAATTATAAGATTATTTTTCTTTTTTTATAATTATTATTATTTGTTTTTAAAATTTTTATTCTTTTTGATTAATAATAATTAACATTAAAATATTAATATTTTATCTATAATTTTTTTCAAACTATAAATAAAGACGCTTTTTAAAGCGCCTTTTATTTTTAGAATTTTCTTTTTCTTGCTGCCTCTGATTTTTTCTTTCTTTTTACGCTTGGCTTTTCATAGCATTCTCTTTTACGAACCTCTTGTAAAACGCCATTTCTAGCACATTGTCTTTTAAATCTTTTTAAGGCATCTTCTATATTTCCATTATTAACTTTAATCTCTGACATCTATTTATCCCCTCCTTCCAATGCTTAAAACTTTATATAGTGGGATATTGAACTTTAAGTTCAATCTTTTTTCTAAATACCTTAGTATTATACATTATATTACACATCCTTGTCAATAGTTGATTATAATTTTTCATAACTATTTACATTTTATGTAAAGTGTGCTATAATTTAAGTTAGTTTTTTGTAATTACTCCTTTTTTACTTCGCAGTTAAAACAACTTTGTAAAATATTTTTTAAGGAGGTGACACAAAATTGAGCGTTGGTTGCTGGATATTGATAGGTTTACTTTTCGTTCGTTTCATCTTGCTTCCACTAGTTATTACTTTTCTTGCGGACTATGAAGGAAAAAAGCGGAAAAAGATTACCTTATTTCTCACTTCGTTGAAGAATTTTCTTTTGTCGCTTATGGGACTCAAAACATGGGTATTGATGTTCCTTTTCCTTATTTTGTCCAAAGAGCTTGGTATTAACGTGGAAAATTTACAACTATTGATTGCTTTTATTTTAAAACCTGTCAATGAATTGTGTGGGTATATTACCAGTCTACTTATTAATCTTGGCATTTACTAACGCAAAAGTGGTATTTCTATATGAGATACCACTTTTATTTTTATATTATTACTTTATCCTTTTCATAAAATTCTGGTAAGGTTACTGGTTTATGCTGTTTAATTGTTTCTTGTACATCTAATATTCTTTGATTTGCTGATCCTCTAAATCTTAACTTTGGGCTTTTTAAATCTTCATTGAATTTTCCATCAACTGCAACATCTATATATTTTAAGAGTTCTTTGGTGGTTGCATTTGTTTTAGCCATATTTTCTATTATGTCTTTTTCTAAGTCATAACCTGTATAGCACCAGATTGTTTTATCTGGATATATTTCCTTTACCTTTTTTACTAGTGGAAGTAAACCTTCTTGATTAACTGGCTCTAATGGTTCTCCACCTAATAAGCTAAGTCCTTTTATATAATCATGATTTAAATATTCAATTACTTCATCTATTTCTTTTTCTTCAAATTTATTTCCATAATTAAAGTCCCATGCGCATTCATTAAAACATCCTTTGCAGTGATGATGACACCCACTTACAAATACTGATACTCTAACTCCATCTCCATTTGCTGTATCTATTCTTTTTATATCTGCATAGTTCATTATTATTTCTCCTTTAGCAGTATTTATAGTTTAATATGGTATATTTAATTTCTTAAATATACCATACTCTTTAGTTTATTTTAATATTATTTCTAATATTACAAGTGAAGTACTCTTTGTTTAATTTCTTTTGTTTTTCCTACATTCCAGAAATTTTCTCCTAGGTATCCGCAAGTACGCCTTACAACTGTCATTCTTGCGTGGTCTTTATTGTGGCAATTTGGGCATTCCCATTCATTATTTTCATTTATTTGTATTTCACCGTCAAATCCACATACATGGCAATAATCTGATTTTGTGTTAAATTCAGCATATTGAATGTTATCATATATAAATCTTACAACACTTTTTAAAGCTTCTAGATTATTTTGCATATTTGGAACTTCTACATATGATATTGCTCCACCTGTTGAAATATGTTGGAATTCACTTTCAAATTTTAATTTTTCAAATGCATCTATTTTTTCTCTAACATCTATATGGTATGAGTTTGTATAATATCCTTTGTCTGTAACATCTTTTATTGTTCCAAATCTTTCTTTGTCAATTCTTGCGAACTTGTAGCATAGACTTTCTGCTGGTGTTCCATATAAAGCAAATCCAATATTTGTTTCTTTTTTCCACTCTAATACTTTTTCTTTTAAATGCTTCATAACAGCTAGTGCAAAATCGTGTCCTTTTGGTGTTGTTTGTGATTCTCCTGTCATCAATTTTGTCATTTCATATATTCCAATATATCCTAAAGATATTGTTGAATATCCACCATATAATAATTTATCTATTGTTTCGCCCTTCTTTAATCTTGCGATTGCTCCATATTCCCAGTGAATTGGACTTGTATATGTTTTTACTCCAAGTAATGCTTTATGTCTGCACATTAATGCTTCTTTGCAAAGTTCTAGTCTTTCGTCTAATTCTTTCCAGAACTTGTCCATATCACCTTTTGCGACAATTGCTACTTGTGGTAAGTTAATACTTACAACACCTTGATTAAATCTTCCTTCAAATTTATAATTTCCATTTTCATCTTTCCAAGGTGATAAGAAACTTCTGCATCCCATTGGGCTAAATACATTTCCTTCATAATTTTCGCGCATTTTTTTTGCTGAAATATAATCAGGATACATTCTTTTTGCTGAACATTTTACAGCAAGTTCTGTTAAATAGTCATATTCTCCACCTGATAAATTGTTAAATTCGTCTAATACATATACTAATTTTGGGAAAGCTGGTGTAACATAAACTCCTGCTTCGTTTTTGATTCCTTCATATCTTTGTCTTATAACTTCTTCAATTATCATTGCATTTTCTTTTATGTATGGATCATCTTTTTCAAGATGTAAAAATAATGTAACGAATGGAGATTGTCCATTTGTTGTCATTAAAGTATTTATTTGATATTGGATTGTTTGAACTCCTGCTTTTAGTTCTTCTCTTATTCTTTCTTCAACTAAATCCTCAATAATTTCTCTTGATAATTTATTTTTATATTTTTTCTCAATGTTTTTTCTATATTTATCATAGCTTTTTCTTAAGTATTTTCCTAAATGTATTAAATCAACAGATTGTCCACCATATTGATTGCTTGCAACTGCTGCTATAATTTGAGTTACAACAGTACATGCAACTTGGAAACTTTTTGGACTTTCAATCATTTTTCCATTCATAACTGTTCCATTATCTAACATATCTCCTATGTTAATTAAGCAACAGTTAAATATTGGTTGGATGAAATAGTCAGCATCATGAAAATGTAAAACACCTTCTTTGTCTGCTTTAGATATTTTTTCTGGAAGTAGTAATCTTCTTGTTAAGTCTCTTGAAACTTCTCCTGCTATGTAGTCTCTTTGTGTTGAAGCTAGTCTTGTATTTTTATTAGAATTTTCTTCAGCTAATTCTTTATTTTGGTCTTTTATTAATTTTAATATAGATTCATCTGTTGTATTTTGTTTTCTTGCTAAAGCCCTTGTATAACGATATACTATATATTTTTTTGCAAGTTCATATTTTCCATATTCCATTAATTTTTCTTCTATTATGTCTTGAATATCTTCAACAAGTATTCTATTCTTTCCTAGGTCTTCAATATAATGAATAATTTCTTTAATTTGTTCTTCTGTTGCTCTTTCTTTTGGTCTTACTTCTGCATTTGCTTTTTCAATAGCATTTTCAATTCTAGCTCTGTCAAAATTAACAATACTGTCGTTTCTTTTTACTACTTTCATCTTGTACCTCTTTTCTTCCAGTTAAATTTTTAATGATAAAATTTACTTTTTAAAAAAATGATTTTTTTATTTTTTCGTTTTTTGTTGTAAAAATTTATTTTTTTGTTTGCATTTTTATATTACACTACTAAATATTTAAAAGTCAATACTTTTTACTATTGTCAACTATGTTGATATTTTATGTTTATAAAGTGTCTAATGCTTTATTTTCAATAGTTCTATTAATGTCTATTTTTATCAAATTATGTCGCTTATTTTGTTTTTCTGCTTAATCAATAGTGTTTTAAGGTTCTTTTAAAGTTTTATTTCATTTTGATTACATTAATACATTTTGATTAAAAAACTGTATTTTTGAAAAAATGATTTTTTTATTTTTTTGTATTTTTCATATTTTTTTACAAAAATAAAACAAAGATTTTTATGCTATTAATTGCTTAAAAATCTTTGTTTCTTTTGTTTTTTATTATATTTCTCTTGCTTTTACTACTAATCTTCTTTTTCCATAATCAGTACAAGTTATAAGGGTTAATTCTTTTTGTCCATTTGTAAGTTGGCTTGTACAACTTACATCTGTTGGTTCAACAACATATTTATAGTATACTGAATATTTAACAGTATTTCCTGATAAATCTTTTAGTGTCACTTCATCATCAACATTAACTAGAGCTAATTTTCCAAACATTTTTCCACTTTTATAATTATGTCCTACAACACAATAATTTCCAACTTGATTTGGACTAGGGCCCCAATATTTGCAAAGTGATACTTTTAGAAGATCTTCACTTTCTTCTGTAAGTATTGGATAGCTAATTCCTATCTTTGGTATGCTTAAAACTCCTTCATATTCATAATTTTGTCCATTGCTAGTTGTAACTTCACTAGAAGGTGGTGGTGTTTCATTTTCTTCTGGTTCTATAACTTCTTCTATAGGTACTGTTTCAGATTCATCGGGATTTTCATCAAGTGCTACTACTATTGAGTGTTCTTCAACTATTGTATTATCGTCAATTTGTTCTAGAATTTCATGAGATAACCCTTCCTGAACTATTTTATTTCTTTCAGAAATTATATAATAAAATAAAAGGATTATCACGGTTATTACAGATAAAATATATAATGTTTTGTATATTTTCTTTTTTCTTTTCATTTCTCTAGTAACGTAAACTTTTTCTGAAATTAAAATTTGATTCATTATTTTTCTTATGATTTATTTAAACCATATTCTCCTTTCTATTTAAGGTTTAATTTCATTTGATAGCTTTGCAAATTGCTCAAGTGTAAGTTCTTCTCCTCTAATATTTGTATCAATTTTTAACTTTTCTAATGCTAATTTTAAATTTTCCTTATCTATTATGCTAGAGAGAGAATTTAAAATATTTTTTCTTCTTTTAGTAAAGTTTGTTCTAATTATTTCAAAGAAAAAATTTTCATCTTTAACTTCTACTCTTGGTTTTGCTAATTTTGTTAGTTTTACTATGCTTGATTCTACTTTTGGGCTTGGAATAAAATCTTCCATTTTTGCATTGCCTATTATCATACTATCAGCATAATATTTTACAAAATATGTTATAGCTCCTGCTTCACTTTCTCCTGGATTTGCACATATTCTTTCTGCTACTTCTTTTTGTATCAATATAGTAATATCTTTTATGTCTGTTTTCAACAATTTCATGATTATCGAACTTGTTATGTAATATGGTAAATTAGCTACTACCTTTGCATTTGGTACTATCTTATTTATATCAACTTTTAATATGTCTTCATTTATTATTTCTATATTATTATATGCAATAAATCTAGATTTTAAAATTTCACACATATTTTGGTCTAATTCTATTACAAAAACTTTTTTTGCCTTTTCTAATAATATTTTTGTAAGTGTTCCAAGTCCTGGACCTATTTCTATAACTATATCGTCTTTATTAACATCTTCGGCTATTTTGTTTAACACTTCTTCATTTATTAAAAAATTCTGTCCTAGCCTTTTATTAGGATTTACATTATATTTTTCAATTATGTATTTGGTTTCTTCGTATAGATTCATAAATTCCTACCTTATAAAATAATTTAGTGTTGTCCTTGTGATATTGCATCTTGTAAAGTAACATTTATAATTGTACCCTCATCTACTGATGTTCCCGCTACTATTTCTTGCGAAATTACAATTCCGCTTCCTTTACTTGATATGTTTAAGTTTTTTGCTTTTAACATATTCTTTGCTTGTGATAGTGTTACACCTTTAAGGTCTGGTACTGTTTGAGATACTCTTTCATCATTTCCTTCAGTATAAAGTTTTACTATACCTCCACTAACTAATTTTGCTCCTGATTTAGGCATTTGTTCTGTTACTATTTCATTTGAATTTCCAACATAACTATATGTAAGACCAGCACTTTGTATTATTTTTTGTGCTTCTGCTAAAGTTTTATTTTGAACATTAGGTACTGTAATAAGTTTTGAAGTATCTTCACTTTCTTCACCATTTGAAGGTATATTTAAGTATGGTAATACCTCTGAAAGGATTTGTGATACTACTGGTGCTGCTATTGTTCCACCATAATAGCTACTTCCTCTTGGTCCATATAAAGTAAGAAGAGTTACTAATTTAGTATTTTCTGCTGGTGCTATTGCTAAGAATGATGCAACATATCCATTTTCTAAGTGATTTGGATCAGGCTCTGAAGTTCCTGTTTTTCCACCTATTGTATAACCTATAACTTTTGCATGACTTCCTCCGCCTTCTTCAACAACTGACTGCATTATTTCTCTCATTTTTGTTGCAGTTTCTTTAGATATAACTTGTTTTTCTTGAACTGTCTCAATAGTATTTTTAGCTCCTGTGTCTGGATTTTCTATTTCTTTTACAACATGAGGTGTAACTAGAATTCCATCATTTGCTATTGCACTTACTGCTTTTACAAGTTGCATTGGTGTAATTGTAAATCTTTGTCCAAATGACATTGTTGCAAGTTCAACTGGACCAACATTTTCTTCTGCCCAGAATGAACTTTCTCCTTCACTTGGTAAATCTATACCTGTTGGACTAAAAAATCCGTACGCTCTTAAATATTTATAAAAGTTAGATGCTCCTACTCTTTGTCCTAATTGGATTAATGCAGGGTTGCATGAATTTTCAATAGCTTTTCTTAAACTTTGACTTCCGTGTCCAGACCTAGATGTACAATTTATAGTTCTATTTGCAACTATTTGAGAACCACTACAATAAAAATCTCCTGCTATATCTGTTTCTGTAATATCTTCTTCTAATGCAATAGAAGCAGTTATAACTTTAAATGTTGAACCAGGCTCATAATTATCAAGCACTGCTCTATTTCTCCACATTGAATACAATCGGTTTGTTTGTTCTTGTCCAGAAAGTTCATCAAATCCTTCCGCTATTGTTTGATTTGGAGTGTATGGATCATTTAAGTTATAATCTGGATATGTAGCCATAGCTAAAATTTCTCCAGTTTTTGGGTCCATTATAATTGCATTTCCGCCACGTGAACAATTATTTTCTTCAACTGCTTGTTTTAAATATTTTTCAACTACTGATTGTATATTTGAATCTATTGTTAAATATATATTACTTCCATTTTCAGGCTCGATGTATTCTTTATTTTGGTCAGGAATTGCATCTTGTGTAACTGATATAGCTGTTGTTAATTTTCCATTTGTACCTTTAAGTACATTATCATAACTAAGCTCTACTCCATCTAATCCTTGATTGCTTGAGCCACAGAATCCTATAAGATTTGATGCTAAGTTATCATATGGATAGTATCTTTTTGTATCCTCATCTATATTTACACCTGCAGTTGCCTTATTTTCTTCTAACCATTCTTTTAATACTTCAACTTTATCGGTTTCTACTTTAGAAATTATAGTTTCCACACTTTTATCGCTATTTAATTTAGCAAGTACATCATCATAATTTAGTTCAAATATATCTGCAAATGCTTTAGCCATTTTCTCTTTTAATTTTGCAGTTGCTTCTTTATCTGTAACTCCATCTTTTTTTACATTAATATATTCTGGATTTACAGATACTGTATCTACTGCTGCACTTATTGCTAATGCCTTTCCATTTGCGTCATATATTGTGCCTCTCTTTGCACTTATAACTGTATTGGATGTTGATTGTCTATATTCTCTTTGTTTAAGCCAAGCACCTTGTATAAATTGAATATATCCTATTCTACCTACTAATAATACAAAGAAAAAAATTAGCAAACCTAAAATAACACCCATTCTAAGTAATGAGGCTTTAACTATATATTTTGTTTTTTTAGGCATATTTGATTTGTTATTTTCTATTTTCCTTTTATCCATTAGTTTCCTCTCTTAAATTTTATATGTATAATTTTATATTAAGTCAATAGAAAAATCAATATAATGTATATAATTTTAATGTAAATTCTGTAAAAAAAATTAATGTAAGTTTTTTTATTTTACTTACATTAATTTTATATTTTCTTATTGATTTTAATATATATTATCCTTCAAATATAGCATCAAATTCGTCACCTGTAATTTTTTCTTTTTCAATTAGCACTTCTGCTACTTGGTCAAGTTTGCTTCTATTATTTTTTAGGATTTCTTTTGCTTTTTCATATGCTACATCAATTATCTTTTTAATTTCTTCATCAATTATTCCTGCAGTTTCTTCTGAATATGATTTTTCTTGTGCAAAGTCTCTGCCCAAGAATACTTCTTCTTGGTCTGAGCCAAATGAAATAGTTCCTACTCTATCACTCATACCATATTTTGTAACCATTGCTTTTGCAATTTTTGTAGCTCTTTCAATATCGTTACTTGCTCCTGTTGAAATATCACCTAAAACTAATTCTTCAGATACTCTACCACCAAGTAATGATATAATATTTTCATTCATTTCTGTCTTTGAAACAAATGATTTATCTTCTACTGGTCTATACATAGTATAACCACCAGCCATTCCTCTAGGAATGATTGATATTTCATGAACTGGGTCTTGAGTTGGTAAAAATTTGCTTACTACTGCATGACCAGCTTCATGATATGCAACTAATTTCTTTTCTTTATCACTTCTTACTCTTGTCTTTTTTTCAGGTCCCATTGTAACTTTAACCATAGCGTCTTCAATTTCTTTTTGACCGATTTCATGTTTATCTCTTCTTGCTGCTAAAAGTGCTGCTTCATTAAGTAAGTTTTCTAAGTCTGCTCCAGTAAATCCTGATGTATTTTTTGCAATAATTTTTAAATCAACATCTGCTTCAAACTTTTTCTTTTTACTGTGTACTTCTAGTATTTGCTCTCTTGCTTTAACATCTGGTGCTGGTACTACTATTTGTCTATCAAATCTTCCTGGTCTTAATAATGCTTTATCTAGTACGTCTGGTCTGTTGGTTGCAGCAAGTACAATTACTCCTTCATTTGCAGAGAATCCATCCATTTCAACAAGCATTTGGTTTAGAGTTTGTTCTCTTTCATCATGTCCTCCACCAAGTCCTGCTCCTCTTTGACGTCCTACTGCATCTATTTCATCAATGAATACGATACATGGTGCATTTCTTTTTGCTTCTTCAAATAAATCTCTAACTCTTGATGCTCCAACACCAACAAACATTTCAACAAAGTCTGAACCACTTATTATAAAGAATGGAACTCCAGCTTCTCCTGCTACTGCCTTTGCTAAAAGAGTTTTTCCTGTACCAGGTGCACCCACTAAAAGCACTCCTTTAGGAATCCTTGCACCCATTTCTGTAAATTTTCTAGGATTTTTTAAAAATTCTACAATTTCTTGTAACTCTTCTTTTTCTTCATCTATTCCGGCTACATCATTAAATGTAATTTTATTTTTATCGTTAGAATTTAGCATCCTTGCTCTGCTTTTTCCAAAAGTCATTGTACCTTTTTGTTGTCCTTGTGCTCCACCCATAAATAGCATTAGTATTAATAAAATCATTATGATTGAAGATACTGGAAGTAAAAGGTCTGACACTATTAGCCAAAATGGCTCATCTTGTGATGTTACATTTACATTGTTAGTTTGCATTGCTTCATTTAAATTATCTAACAAATTATCTACATTAGGTAAATTAACAGTCTTAATGTTAGAATCATCTTTAATCTTAACTCTAGCCTCTTTACCTTCATAATCTATTTCTATATCAGTAACTTCTCCAGCTTCAACTTTATTAAGAAGCTCTGAATAAGTTAATCTATTATTTGCACTATTTAATATTGCTGGTAATACAAATATTATAATTATTCCTATAACTAGCCAAATAGCTAATGTTTTTATTCCGTTTTTCAATTTGTTTCCTCCTACAATTAACTAATTATTTTTTATATTATAAATAAAATTAAAATTTGCAGTCCGCGTAGCGACCAACCGAAGCGCGAATTAAGCTGTTGTCGAAAACTTGTTTTCGCAACAACAGCTATATGCGTTAGCTGGAGCAACAACCTTTAGGTTTGTTGCGACAACAAGGACAAAAATTTAATTTTATTTATATATAATAATTATTAAACTATTATTTATCACACCATACTCAATTATGCAATACTTTTTTGAAAACTTTTTTCTTGTAAGTATTGATATAAGTGACTTTGTGCTTACGGAAATTTACTTTATCTTTGTAAAAAAAATTTTTTTATTTTTTACAAAAATTTTTATCTTTTTGTTTAAAAGCATATATTTATTTCCAATATTATTTTCTGCTAATTTTATAATGTCGTCTATATTGACTTTTTCAATGTTTCTGACATCTCCAGTTATTTTTTGTATTGTATAAATTATTACGTTTTGCTTTACGGCTTTTGAGAGTTTATTAAATTCTTTTACATCTAAAGCTATTTCATCTACGGAGATTTGACTTATAGAATTATATACATTTTTTGCATATTCTATTACAAAGTCATTTTCTTCTTTGATTATTTTAGATGTTCTGCTCAAGCTTTCAATAACATTTGGATTAATTTTTTTCATTATTGGTAAAATTTCATTTCTTATAATGTTTCTATTATATATATTTTCCTTATTAGTGCTATCTATTCTTGGGTTTAAATTATTTTTTTCACAATATGCTTCAATTTCTTCCCTAGAAATATTTATAAATGGTCTTATATATTTATCATATTCGATTTCTTGTATTCCCTCTAATCCTTTAAGTCCTGAGCCTCTAATTAAGTTTAAAATCATTGTTTCACTATTGTCATTTTTATTATGGGCTATTGCTATTTTTGTCCCTTTTACTTGTTTTAATACTTCATCAAAAAAATCATATCTTACTTTTCTTCCGGTTTCTTCTGTTCCCTTTTTTAGTTTTTTAGAAAGTTCTAATATGTTTTCTCGTTTTTTAAAGAATGGTACATCCATTTCTTTGCAAACGTTTTCCACAAATTTTTCATCTTCTGTGGAATCTTTTCTTATTAAATGATTTATATGTGCACATACTATTTTACATTTAAACATATTTTTAAATTTATTTAAACAGTATAAAAGAGCAATAGAGTCTGGGCCACCTGAAACCCCGACTACTATTACATCATTTTCATTTATTAAATTACTTTGTTTGACTGTTTGTAAAAATTTTTCTTCTAAAACATCTAATCTTTGAGCCATTTAACTTTCCTTTTTATTGGTTTTTTATAAATTTTTAAATTAGTTTTCATTATACATATTTTCAAATTTTGTGTAATTTGGCATCCATAATAGTTTTACTGTACCTACTGGACCGCTTCTATTTTTTGCAATTATAATTTCAGATACATTCGTTTGCTCCGCTTGTGGATTGTAGTAGTCTTCTCTATATATAAACATTACTAAATCCGCATCTTGCTCAATAGAACCAGATTCACGTAAATCTTGAAGCATAGGTCTATGGTCAGTTCTTGCCTCTGGAGCACGTGATAGCTGTGAAAGTGCTATAACTGGCACATTAATTTCCTTAGCTAAAATTTTAAGTGACCTACTTATTTCAGCTATTTCTTGTTCACGACTACTTGATTTACCACTTCCGCTAATTAATTGTAAATAATCTATTACAATTAATCCTATATCTTTTTCAATTTTTAGTTTTCTACATTTTGCTCTTATTTCAGCTACTGTAATACCTGGTGTATCATCTATAAAAATGCCTGCTGATTCTGAAAGTTCTCCTGATGCCATAGCAAGTTTTGTCCATTCTTCATCATCGATTTCACCTTTTTGAACTTTTCCGCTATCAACCATTGCTTGTGCACACAAAATTCTGTTTGCACATTGCTCTTTTGACATTTCTAAGCTAAATACTACTACTGGTGTATTTGCACTTACTGCGGCATTTGTTGCAATATTTAATGCAAATGCAGTTTTTCCCATAGCAGGTCTTGCTGCAATTAATATTAATTCTGATTTATGAAAACCTGCTGTTTTATTATCTAAGTCAATAAATTTAGATGGAACTCCTGTTATATGTTGCTTTTTATTATATAGTTCTTGAAGTTCAGAAAATGAATCTACTAAGATATCTTTTATTGATTCATATCCTTTTTGAGATTTTTTTTGCATAATATCAAAAATCTTTTTTTCAGCACCATCCATTATTGTTTCTATATCTTCATTTTGGCTATATCCCATTTGGATAAGTTCATTTGCTGTTTTTATTAATTCTCTAAGTAAAGATTTTTCTTCAACTATTTTAACATATTTATTGGCATTTGCAGTGGTTGGAACTTTGTCTGGCAAACCTGCTAAATATTCTAGTCCTCCAACTGCTTCTAATTTGCCCATTGAAGTTAGCTCATCTTTTAAAGTAATAATATCTATAGGTTCACCCTTACCATATATATTCATTATAGCATCAAAAATTGTGCTATTATCACTTCTATAAAAGTCTTCTGATTTAAGTACTTCTACTGCTGAAACTACTGCATCACTATCAGTTAACATACTTCCAAGAACTGCTTGTTCTGCTTCATCGTCATGTGGTGGAATTTTGTCTAGTTCCATACGTTACCTCCCTACAATTTCTAGTTTTAGCTTTCCTACTACTCCTTCAAAAAGTCGTAAATCTACTGTGACTATTCCAATATTTTTTATTGTTTCTTTTAAATCAACTTTTTTCTTGTCTAAATCAATTTTATATTGTGCTTTTAATTGTTCTGCAATTTCTTTGGAAGTAACTCCACCAAATATTTTTCCATTTTCGCCAGCTTTTACTGGAATTCTAAGTGTAATTTTATCAATTTTTTCTTTTATGCTTATTGCTTCTTTTTTATCTTCTTCCTTTTTAAATGCTCTTGAATCTTGTTTTGCTTTTAATCTTGAAAGATTAGCATTATTAGCTTCAATTGCTAGTCCTTTTGGCAAAAGGAAGTTTCTAGCATAACCATCATTTGCATTAATAATCTCATCTTTTTTTCCAACGCCTTTTACATT
>CANQLM010000030.1 GCA_947624735.1 uncultured Clostridia bacterium
TATACAAAACAATATTCAATAGATAAAGGACATACATGGAACCCATATCCAGAAGAAGGATTTGATGTAACAGAAAACGGAACAGCAGTATATGTAAGACTATATGACGGAATAAATGGAGGAAGTTATGCATCAGGAACAGTAAACAATATAGATAGATTACCACCAAAAGAATTTATACCAAAAGTATCAGCAGTAGGAGCAACAACATTAACATTAGAAGGAAGCACAACAGATGCAGAAGCAACAAATGTAAATGGAATGAGTGGAGAAATAAAATATTACTTTAGTATAGATGGAGGAGCAAGCTGGGAACCAAAAGATGAAAAAGGACAAGAAGTAGGCCAAACAAGTGGAACATATACATTTAAAAATTTAACAAGAGAAACAAAATATAGTAACTTAAAGATGAAAGCAGAAGATAAAGCAGGAAATGTGTATATAACAACAGCAAGTATATCAGGAACAACAACAATAGAAACATATCAAATAACATATAATGCAAATGGAGGAAATGGAGGACCAACAAGTGCTCAAACCAAATATTATGGAAAAACATTAAAATTAGATGAAACAAAACCGACAAGAGAAGGATATACATTCCAAGGATGGGCAACATCACAGGCAAATGCAAATGCAGGGACAGTAACTTATGCAGCAGGAGCAGACTATACAGCAAATGCAGGAGCAAATTTATGGGCGGTATGGAAGATAATAACATATACAATATCATATAATGCAAATGGAGGAAGTGGAGAACCACAAGCACAAACAAAGCAATATGGAGTAACATTAAAATTAGATGAAACAAAACCAACAAGAGCAAATTACACATTCCAAGGATGGTCAACAACAAAGGCAAGAGCAGACGCAGGAACAATAGATTATGCAGCAGGAGCAAATTATACAGCAAATGCAGGAGCAACATTATGGGCATCTTGGAAATTAGCAACTCTAGATTTATTAGCATCAACTAAAGAAAGTGATTGGACTGTATATCGCATAAACAGTCATGGAACAGTTATAGCTTCAGCAGCTAATAATAAACTATATTTGAGCGATGGCACTTATGGTAATTATGGAACAATGGCTTTATATAAACAGATTGATGTAACAAACTATTCAAAATTAAAAATGACAGTTAGTGGTGGTGGATATTATATAGGAATTTATTTTGGACTTTTTAAATCAGCACCAAACGTTGAATTTCCAGGAACTAATCTTGGCGGTAATATTTTTGTAAGGCGGTTATGGTTTTCTAGGAGACTCGACTTCTGTTTCTGGAGAATATCAATATAATATTAGTGATTTAAAAGGTAACTATTATATAGGAGTTCATATGCGTACTACACAAGATGCTGTATATAGCTTAACTTGTACTTCTATTAAATTAGAACCATAATCTTTTGATATAAGTTTATTACTATCTAAATAGAAAAAAAGTTAGGGAAATTGTAAAATTTTCTTAACTTTTTTCTTTATAAAAAACTAATGATATGAAAAAAAATTACCAAAACACTTGACATTTTTACAAAAATGGTGTAAAGTATATATGCTTTACAGTAATTTTAAGAGGTGATAGTATGGAAAAACATGTAGTAATAAGTATGCTTATCGAAATATATGGAAAGCTACTTACAACTAAACAATGTCAAGTATTAAATGAATACTATAACAATGACTTATCACTAGCAGAAATTGCTGAAAACAATAATATTTCAAGGCAAGCAGTAAGAGACTTGATAAAGAAAGGAGAAAGCAAACTCTTCGAGTACGAAGAAAAGCTTAATATTATGAAAAAGACACAATCAAATGAGCAAGCAATACAATCCATTTTGCTCAAACTAAGTAAAATCAGAGAAGACTCAACAGACAAAAAAATTGAAAAAATACTAAATGAAGTACAAAAAGAACTAAGTGTAATAGCTTAAATCTTTTAAAATAAGGAGGAAAATATGGCTTTTGAAGGATTATCAGAAAAACTTCAAGCTTTCACAAGAAAACTTAGAGGAAAAGCAAGAATAACAGAATCAGATTTGAATGATATGCTACGAGAAGTTAAACTTGCACTATTAGAAGCTGATGTAAATTATAAAGTAGTAAAAGAATTTATAAATAATATCCATGATAAAGCATTAGGAAGTGATGTATTAAAATCACTTACTCCAGGACAACAAGTTATCAAAATAGTAAAAGATGAATTAGTAGAACTTTTAGGAGGAACAGATAGTAAAATAGCATTTACTCCAAATCCTCCAACAGTAATTATGCTAATTGGACTTCAAGGTTCACGGAAAGACAACAACAGCAGGAAAACTTGCTAACCTTCTTAGAAAACAAGGTAAAAACCCACTTTTGGTTGCATGCGATGTATATAGACCAGCAGCAATTAAACAACTTCAAGTAGTAGGTGGACAGCTTAATATACCAGTCTTTGCAAATGAAACTGAAAAAGACGTTGTAAAAATAGCAAAGCAAGCAAAAGAAATAGCAATAAGTAAATTAAATGATGTAGTAATATTAGATACTGCAGGTAGACTTCAAATTGACGAAGAATTAATGACAGAATTGAAAAATGTTAAATTAGGAGTTAAACCTCATGAAATACTATTAGTAGTAGATTCAATGACAGGACAAGAAGCAGTTAATATTGCACAAAAATTTAATGAAGACTTAGGAATAGATGGGGTTGTACTTACCAAGTTAGATGGTGATACCCGTGGTGGTGCTGCAATATCTGTAAAAAAAGTTACAGGAAAACCAATAAAATTTGCAGGTACAGGTGAAAAGCTTAATGAAATAGAAGAATTCCACCCTAACAGAATGGCATCAAGAATATTAGGCATGGGAGACGTCCTTTCTATAATAGAACAAGCAGAAGAACAATTTGATGCAGAAGAAGCACTAAAATTAGAAAAAAAGCTTAGAAAAAATAAAGAACTAGACTTAAATGATTATTTAGCACAATTAAGACAAGTAAAGAAAATGGGTTCTTTTTCATCACTTTTAAAAATGATTCCAGGAATGGGAAATATAAATTTAAATGTAAGTGATAAAGAATTTGAGAAAATTGAAGCAATAATATGTTCAATGACAAATAAAGAAAGAGAAAATCCAAAATTACTTAATGCATCAAGAAGAATGAGAATAGCCAAAGGTAGTGGAACAGAAGTTCAAGACATAAACAAATTTATGAAATCATTTGAACTAACTCAAAGTATGATGAAAAAAATGAAATCTGGAAACTTAGATCCAAGAATGAAAAAAATGATGGGCAAATTAAATCTAGATAAAATGTCTGAAGACGAATTAAATGAGTTAGCTAATAAATTAAAATAGTTATTAAGTTATTAAATTTAATATAAATAAAATTTTTTAGGAGGTGAATATTATGGTAAAAATAAGATTACAAAGAGTAGGAGCAAAAAAAGCACCTTTCTATCACATTGTTGTTGCTGATTCAAGAGCATCAAGAGATGGAAAAATAATTGAGCAAATAGGAACATTTGACCCAATGAAAAATCCAGCAGTTATTGTTCTAGACAATGAAAAAGTTGCTACATGGATAAAAAATGGAGCTCAACCAACAGACACAGTAAAAGCACTAATCAAAAAAAGTGCAAAATAAGGAGGAGTAATTCAAAATGGAAGAAATCCTAAGAACAATCATTGAAAACCTTGTAGAAAATAAAGAAGCCATTTCAATAGAAAAAGTAACTGAAGATTACAAAGAAACTTATAAAATTAAAGTTGATAAAGATGAAATGGGAAAAATAATAGGAAGACAAGGAAAAATTGCACAAGCAATAAGAACTATTGCAAAATCACTTGGTGCAAAAGAGCAAAAGAAGATTGATGTAGAATTTGTAGATTAGCTTTTATCAATAGGAGGAAATAATATTTTGAGCGAAAGAATGGAACTTGGAAAAATAGTTAATACATTCGGACTTAAAGGTGAAGTAAAAGTATATCCATATGTTGATTATATACCAAAAGTAAAAAAAGTTTATATAAATAATACTCAAATGGAAATAGAAAGAGCAAGAAATCAAAAAAACATAGCCATTGTAAAGTTACAAGGAATAGACAAAATAGAAGATGCAGAAAAATTAAAAAATTTATTGCTAGAAATGGAAAGAACAGATGCTCCAAAACTTCCAAAAGGTACATTTTATGTAAGAGACTTAATAGGTTTTGATGTATATACAGATGAAGGAGAACTTTTAGGAAAGCTAGATGAAATTTTTAATACAGGAGCAAATGACGTATATAGAGTTGGAAAAATATTATTACCATCGACTAAAGAAGTTATAAAGCAAATTGATACAGATAATAAAAAAATAATAGTTCATTTAATAAAAGGATTAATATAGAAGGAGAAAAAATGAAATTTGATGTGCTTACGCTTTTCCCAGAAATGTTTGAACCAGTAAATACAAGCATAATAGGAAGAGCAAAAGAAAAAAATTTAATAGATATTAATTTAATAAATATTAGAGATTTTTCAAAAGATAAACACAATCACGTTGACGATACTCCTTATGGTGGAGGAGCAGGAATGCTAATGAAGCCAGATGTTGTATATGATGCATATAAATCAATTAAAGACGATAAAGCAAAAGTAATTTATTTATCGCCAAAAGGTAAAATTCTTAATCAAGAAAAAATAAGAGAACTTGCAAAATGTGAACATTTAATTCTTTTATGTGGACACTATGAAGGTATTGACCAAAGAGTTCTAGACGAGATAGTAGATGAGGAAATCTCCATAGGAGATTATGTACTAACAGGTGGAGAACTACCAGCAATGGTATTAATTGATACAGTTAGTAGATATGTAGAAGGAGTCTTAAGTGAAGATTCTACTAAAGAAGAATCTTTTTCAGAAGAACAAGGAAACTTACTTGAATATCCTG
Organism: uncultured Clostridia bacterium; assembly: GCA_947624735.1. Classification (GTDB taxonomy): domain Bacteria; phylum Bacillota; class Clostridia; order TANB77; family CAG-508; genus CAG-793. The sequence continues at coordinate 4,917 of CANQLM010000030.1, forward strand.
CATATACAAGACCACTAGAATTTAAAGGTAAAAAAGTACCAGAGGTTCTTATCTCAGGAAATCATAAAGAAATTGATAAATGGAGAAAAGAACAGTCATTAATTATGACATATAAAAAAAGGCCTGAACTTTTAAATGAAAAGCAAAAAGAAGAGGCAGAAAAATTATTAAAATAGCTTAAAAAGCAATAAAAAGAAAGGAGAAAAATTATGGACATTATAAAGTCAATTGAACATGAACAATTAAAAAGTAAAGTTCCTAATATAAAAGTTGGTGATACTATTAGAGTTCATCAAAGAATAAAAGAAGGAAATAGACAAAGAATCCAAGTTTTTGAAGGAATTGTAATTAAAAAACAAAATGGTGGATTAAATGAAACATTCACTGTTAGAAGAATATCTTATGGAGTAGGAGTAGAAAAAACATTTTTATTACATTCTCCATTAGTTGAAAAGGTTGAATTAGTAAGAGTAGGAAAGGCAAGAAGAGCAAAATTATATTATCTAAGAGAAAAATTAGGAAAATCAGCTAAGACAAAAGAAAATGTTGGAGCTGACCTAAATAGAGATGATATAGTTGTTAAAGAAGTAGTACCAGAAACTACTGAAGAAGCTCAAGCAGAAGAAACTCAAACAGAAGTAGTTGAAGAAGTTGTAGATACTGTAACAGAAAAGACAACTGAAGAAGTAAAAGAAGCTCCAGTAGCTCAAGAAAAGACTACTGAAGAAGTTCCAACAGAAGAAGCTAAGGAACCTGAACAAGAAACAGCAAAAGTAGAAGAAAAAGCTGAAGAAACAGAAGCTCCAAAAGCTGAATAATGATAAATTGACATAATCTTTTAAATGGTATATAATTAATAGTGATTTTATATCATTTGAAAGGAGATGTTTAATTTGCCAATGAGCAAAGCTATGGAGGTAGCTTACAAAGCAAGAGGAAAAGCCAAAGCTGAAGCTACAAAAGTAGCCTACAAGAAAAGCAAGGCAAACTCCAATGCTGTTATCTCTTCCAAAAGAGTTGCTAAAAAAAGCAAATAACCATCTAAAAAGCTAGGCAATTTTATGCCTAGCTTTTACGTTTCAAACTAAAAATTTATTAATGAAAAAACTTAATAAAAATGCGATAAATCTTATAAAGAGCTTAATTTAAGCTTAATTATAAAATTTATTGTTTTTATTTTTTACAAAAATGTAATATAATTTTTTATTAAAATTATTGTTAAAGTATTTATATTATGATATATTTTTAATATCTTAATTTTTATTAAGTTTTTTCATTAATAAAATCAACATAACAAACAAGAAATAACAACGTAAAACATGTTGACTTATTACTTTAATATTGCTAAAATAAAAGTGAAAAAACAAAAGAATAATAGCAAAAATAAAGGAGATACTAAAAGAAAAAGTAAACAGAAAAGGAGGAAAAAGTATAAATAAAATTTATACAAAAAAACAAATGAAGGGAGTTATTAAAGAAAAAATGAAAAAAGAAGAAACTAAAAGAACAGTGAACAGAAGGAGTTTAAAAGAACGAGGAATAACATTAGTAGCACTAGTAGTAACAATAATAATACTATTAATACTATCAGGGGTAACATTAAATATAGCATTATCAGAAAATGGATTGTTCCAAAGAGCAAAAGGAACAGCAAAAAGATATGAGAATGCTTCAGGAAATGAGACAGAAATATTAGATAACTTAGATAAAACATTAGCAGAGTTAAGCGGAGAAACAGGAGGAATAGAAAGTAGCGAAGTAGCAAATAATCTAAAAAAATATCAAGGAAAATATGTAGATATAGGATTAGATGTAACAGGAACTACTGCTACAACAGATGACTGGGAAATATTTTATGCAGGAAATGGAAGAATATTTTTAATAGCAGCAGACTATGTGCCAGTGACAAAATTAACAGAATGGAATGTAATAGGAGATAGTGGAACATTAAAAGATAATGGATTTAAGAAAGATGATGATAACTATTGTGTAACTTGGAGTTTGCCTACTGGATTTTTAACATTACCGACAACTCCAAATAATTTTTCAAGTTTGGTAATGCACACAGGATATATCTTAAATCAGAGTAATAAAAACTCAATAGCAGTATCACATTTACTAAATACAGATAAATGGAAAGGAATAAAAGAAGCGGCGAGTAAAGACAAACAAGATTATATAGATTTTGTAATCGGAGGACCAACATTAGAGATGTGGTGTGCAGCATGGAAAGAGGCTGTAGAAGGAGATGATGTTTTAAAACCAATAGAAGCCGACCCACAAGTAGGTGGAAAAGGATATAATGTTAAATATGATGGAACATCGGATGTGTATATGTATGTAAATGGTTCGACAGATTCCCGGACCCACTGCGACTAAATTAGGTGAGTATAAGACATTTTTCCCACATACTGCTGAAAAACAGGGATGTAAAAATTATTGGTTGGCTTCGCCTTCCGCTGATAGCTTTGGCGCCTTGATGGGGGTCCGCTATTCACGGCGCGGTGTCCTATTGCGAGTATGAATACGGCTATGGCGTCCGTCCCGTAGTTTCTCTACAATCTGGAGTCCAAATAGTAGAGAGAGAAAATGCGAAGGACATATACGACTTGGCGATGTAGTAATTGGGATAGAGTTATTTGCGTGCTGCTAGGCCTCGTGTCTAGCCACGCACCGATATATAAAGCAAATTTTTAATTTTATAGATATGTATTGTAAATGTAAATACTTCTAACCGCACATCTTTTTAGGTGTGCGGTTTTTATCAACTTAGATTTACGAAAAATTATTATTAATGAAAAAACTTAATAAAAATTAAGATATTAAAAATATATCATAATATAAATAGTTTAACAATAATTTTAATAAAAAATTATATTACATTTTTGTAAAAAATAAAAATAATAAATTTTATAAATTAGTTTAAATTAAGGCATTTATAAAATTTATTGCTTTTTTATTAAGTTTTTTCATTAATAAAATTAACATAATATTTTTGCAAAGTTTACTTTAATAAAAATTACTTGATATGAAAGACAAAAGAAATAAGAAGAAAAAGAAAGAGGTAATCAAATGAAAAGATTAAAAGAAAGTGGAATAACATTAGTGGCATTAGTAGTGACAATAGTAATAATGTTAATATTAGCAGGAGTAACAATAAATATAGCATTAGGAGATAATGGGTTATTTAAACAAGCAAAAAAGGCGGTAGATAAGTATAAGGAAGCACAGGAACAAGAAGATAGTACATTAAGTGAATTAGATGATATATTAGGAGAAATAAACAGTAAAACAGATAAATATGGAAGAATAAGAGCAAATAAGCCAAAATTAGCAAATGGAATGATACCAATAAAATATGATGAGACAAAAAAGAACTGGGTAATAACGAATGAGAATGATAAAGAATGGTATGATTATAGTGAAGGAAAAATGCTATGGGCAAATGTAATGTTAAGTGATGGAACATATAAACAGTCAGAAAAGAACTATAACGAAGATGGGACAACAGAAGTAAAAGAAAACGAATTAGGAAGTATGTTTGTATGGGTACCAAGATATGCATATAGTTTTAATAGTTATCATACAGAAATGGATGGAGGATAAGGAACAACACAAGGAATAACAAATGTAGTATTTTTAGAAGGAACAAGTAATAGAGACTTTGAAGGAAATAGTTATGGAACAAGTTATAATGTAGACGATATGTTAAAAAAGGTAGGCCAACCAACGCCAATGACAGTACATCCAGGATTTACATTTGAGAATAAACAATTAACAGGAATATGGGTAGCAAAGTTTGAAGCAGGAATGAGTGGAACATCAGCAAGTTTAACTGCAGATAATGATACAGGGATAAATCCAACTTCAGAAAAGTTTGTAAGTGTATTACCAAATGCAGAAACATGGAGATATATAAGTGTAGGAAATAGTTTCTTTAATTGTTTAAATATGAATGTAGAAAGTAACATATATGGAATATCAAGCACGCAAGTAGATACACACCTAATGAAAAATATAGAGTGGGGAGTAGCAAGTTATTTAGCAGTATCACAATATGGAAATACACCTACGATAAATAGTAGTGGACAACAAGAAGGTTCAGCAGATGTATATCATGAATATGCCGGAGGAAAAAATTACGTAGCCAATGTAAGCCAAAGCACAACAAAAAATGTAACAGGAATATATGATATGTGTGGAGGAAACTGGGAAAGAGTAGCAGCATATTATGATATTTTAGACCAGAATTTAAAAGGATATGGACTAAATTCATTTGCAGAGACACCAAATAAAGGAATAGAACTAGTAGAAACATATGCAAAGTATTGGGATAAATATGAAGTAGGAGAAGAAGAAAAAAAAGTTAAAAAATCAAATGATACATGGAGAAATACGGATATTTGGAAAAATGATGGTTCAGAACAAGCAAACCAAAAAAGAATAGATGTAACAAAAGAAAAATATGAACTAATGAGAAAAAAAGCAGATGGAACATATAGAATAGGAGATGGATTATATGAGGCAATAAATGATTACTCATACTATGGAGTATTTACAGACAATGAAACATGGAATTGGATTAAGAAGGCGAATACGACAGCAACAGAGGCAAGTTGGGACGGATTAGGATATTATAATGGAGACTTTACACTAATAGGCAACTGTGTTCTACCATTTATGGCACGTGGAGGTTATTGGGGAGACTCGACTCGTGCAGGAGTGTTTGCTTTGGGTGACGAAGGTGGCGCTCCGAGCTACGCTGGTGGGTTCCGCCCAGTGTTGGTTGTGTAGCTTCGCTTTGAAATGTGTATTATAAATTATTGAGACACTCTTATATTTAGAGTAGCTCTGAACATTGAAAATAAGTAGAAAAAATCCTCAAAACTACTTGAAAAATAGAACAAATTGTGTTAATATTATATTATTAAATAAAAAAATCCAATAACAAAGCAAAGTAAGTAAATGTAACAACATATTATAGAGAGGCACTTATTAGCTGGAAAAGTGCTATATGACATTTATCGAAAATTCACTTTGTAGGAGTCTTTTTGAAAAGTAGTAGTAGGAAAGAACGAGTAAAGCACGTTATAGCTTTTAAGAGGCTAATCAATTATAGATTAGTAAAATTAGGTGGTACAGAGATATATAAAGCAGTTATCTCCCTATGTTAGGGAAGGTAACTGCTTATTTGTATGAAAGGAAAGAAAAATATGGAAGAAAAGGTAAGTAAACTAAAAGAAGAAGCATTAAAGCAAATAGAAAGTGCTAAAAATTTAAAAGAACTAGAAGATGCAAAAGTAAAATATTTAGGAAAAAAAGGTGAACTAACAAGCCTTCTTAAAATGATGGGAAGTTTATCACCTGAAGAAAGACCTAAAATGGGTAGTTTAGTAAATTCTGCAAAAGAAGTTTTAGAAGAAAAAATTAAAGAAAAAGAAGAAAGTGCTAAAGCAGAAGAACTTGCAAAAAAATTAGAAGAAGAAAGAATAGATGTAACACTTCCTGCTACAAAGCAAAGAAGAGGAAGTAAACATCCATTAAACAGAGTAATTGAAGAAATTGAAGACTTATTTGTATCAATGGGCTATGATGTAATATCAGGACCAGAATTAGAGACAGATGAATACTGTTTTGAAAGATTAAATCTTCCAAAAGGACACCCAGCAAGAGATATGCAAGATAGTTTCTACATTTCACCTGAATATTTATTAAGAACTCAAACATCAGCAGTTCAAGCAAGAGCAATGATGGCAAATAAAGAAAAAAGTCCAATTAGAGTTATAGTACCAGGAAAAACATATAGAAGAGAAGATGATGCAACACACTCACATCAATTTAATCAAGTTGAAGGATTAGTTGTTGATAAAGATATTTCATTTGCAGACTTAAAAGGAACATTAGAAATATTTATGAAACATCTGCTTGGAGAAAACACAACCTTAAGATTTAGACCAAGTTATTTCCCATTTACAGAACCATCATATGAAGTAGATGTAAGCTGTTTTAAATGTGGTGGAAAAGGTTGTAATCTTTGTAAACAAACAGGCTGGATAGAACTTCTTGGAGCAGGTATTGTACATCCAAACGTATTAAAAATGAACGGATATGATCCAGAAAAATATAGCGGATTTGCATTTGGAACAGGTCTAGATAGATTAGCAATGTTTAAATATGGAATCACAGATATAAGGTTACTTTATGCTAATGACGTAAGATTTTTAAATCAATTTGACCGAAAAGACTAACAGTTAAATCTGATAGAAAAGACTAACAGCTAAATTTGATAGAAAAGACTATTAGTTAAATCTAATAGAAAAGACTAATAATTAAAATCAGAATAAGGTTATTAAATTAGCATAAATCATTAAAATAAAAAGATAAGAAAGGAAAATAAAAATGATACTAAGTACAAATTTTTTAAAGGATTATTTAGATTTAGGAGATGTAGATTTACATGAACTAGCTGAAAAAATGACATCGCTTGGAAATGAATATGACTCTTGCAGTCCATTTATCGATACAGGAAAATTAATAGTTGGTGAAGTTATTGAATGTAAAGAACATCCAGACTCAGACCATTTACATGTATGTAAAGTAAATATAGGAGATAAAGTTTTACAAATAGTTTGTGGTGCACCAAATGTAAGAGAAGGCCTAAAAGTAATAGTTGCACTAGATGGCACAAAACTTCCTGGTGGAGAAATAAAGAAATCTTTCATAAGAGGAGTAGAATCTAATGGAATGCTATGCTCAATAGCAGAACTTGGCCTAGATTCAAAATTCTTAAAAGAAGAAGATAAAGCAGGAATTCACGAGTTACCACAAGATACAAAAGTAGGAGAAGATGCTATAAAATCAATGGGCTGGGACGACGGAGTTATAGACTTTGACTTAACAGCAAATCGTGGAGATTTATTAAGCATATTAGGAATGGCTTATGAAGTAGGAGCAATATATGATAAAAAAGTAAAACCTATTGATTTATCACACAAAGAAGGTAAAGATATAAATTTTGATATAAATGTAAAAACAGATAATTGCTCTTTGTTATTAACTAGAAAAGTAGAAAATATATGTATAAAAGAAAGTACTCCTGAAATGAAAGAAAAATTAATGGCATCAGGAATTAGACCAATAAACAATGTAGTAGATATCAGTAACTATGTAATGTTAGAAACAGGTCAGCCATTGCATTTCTATGACGCAGATAAATTAAGTGGTTTATTGGAAGTTAGAATGGCAGAGGAAAATGAAAAATTAACAACTTTAGATGGAAAAGAAAGAATTTTAACAAATGAAGATATAGTTATTTCTGATGGAAAAAGAGCAATTGGATTAGCCGGTGTTATGGGTGGTTTAGATACAGAAATCACAGAAAATACAAAAAATGTTTTAATTGAATCAGCTATATTTAACAACGTAAAAATAAGAAGAACATCAAACAAAATATTAAGAAGTGAAGCAAGCAACAGATTTGAAAAGGGATTGGATCCAAATAGAACATATATGGCAATAGAAAGAGCTTGCCATATGCTTGAAAAATATGCAGATGGTACAACTTGCAAAGGAATGAAAGTATATGACAATTCGCAAAAAGATGAAAAGAAAATAGAAATTACTTGCAAAAATATTAACAATATATTAGGAACAGAACTAGCAAAGGAAGAAATATTAGATGCATTTAGAAAGTTAGATTTTAAAGTAGAAAGTAAAAATGACGATTTACTTATAGTATCAGTTCCTACAAGAAGAATAGATATATCAATAAAAGAAGACTTAATAGAAGAAGTTGGAAGAATATATGGTGTAGATAAAGTAGAAGGCAGAGTAATGAATCTTCCAGTAAAAAAAGGAAGTTATGATAAAGTTACTAGAGAAATAAGAAACAAAATGGTTAATTTAGGACTAAATGAAACATTATCATATAGCCTAGTAAGTGAAGAATTAAGCACAATGTTTACTAACAAAGAGCATAAATCTATAAAAATTTTATCACCACTTACAGAGGAAAGATGTGCTTTAAGACAAAGCTTAATTAGCTCACTTTATAAAATATATGAATATAATAAAACCCACGATATAGATGATATTTCTCTATTTGAAGTAGCAAAAACTTTCTATGAAGAATCAGAAGATAGCTTAGTAGAAGAAAATAAACTAGCTTGTTTAATGAAAGGAAATTACTACTTAGGATTAGAAACAAGAAAAGTAGACTTTTATATAATTAAAGGTGTTGCAGAAGAATTATTAGATTATCTAGGCTATAACGGAAGATATAGTTTTATTCAAGAAGGAAAAATTCCTGCAGATATGCATCCTGGAAAAACAGCATTAATATCTGTTAATGGAGAAACAGTAGGTATGCTAGGAAGAGTAAGCCCTTCAGTATGTAATGATGAAGTATATGTTATGGAAATTAACTTAGATAAACTTCTTTCAAAACAAGTTGGAAAAATGAAATATAAAGAAATATCAAAATTCCCAACAGTAAAGAAAGATATAGCAATATTAGTAGATGAAAAAATATCAGCACAAGACCTTCAAAAAACAATAAAAAACGGTGGTGGAAAATTACTACAAGAATCTAAAGTATTTGATGTTTACACAGGAAAAGGAATTCCAGAAGGAAAGAAATCTATTGCATTTTCTATTGAACTTGGAGACAGCACAAAAACTCTAACTGATGAAATAATTTTGAATACTATGAATAAAATCACAGAAAATTTAAAAAATAAGTATGGAGCAGAATTAAGAAGTTAGAAAGGAGAAAACTTTTATGAAAGAAATTGCAAAAGATATATTTTATGTTGGTATAAATGATAATGACATTGACTTATTTGAAAATGTTTATAGTGTACCAAATGGAATATCATACAATAGCTATCTAATAAAAGACGATAAAACAGTTTTATTAGATACTGTTGATGTTAGGAAATCTGATGAATGGCTAAAAAATTTAGAAAATGATTTGGAAGGAAAAGAAATTGACTATTTAGTGGTTTCACACGTTGAACCAGACCATTCATCTAATGTTAAAGTGTTGACGGAAAAATATCCCAATATGACACTTGTAGGAAATCAAAAAACATTTGAACTTTTAAATCAATTTTTTGAAATTAATCCAAATGT
>CANQLM010000031.1 GCA_947624735.1 uncultured Clostridia bacterium
TTTCTACCAACTTTAGGTCCTTCGTTTACTATTGTTCTATTTATTCCACCTTCTTTTGGTGAGATTTTTCCATCTACAAGTTCTATTGCACTTTTTTCTTGAAGCTTTGCATCAATTATTTTAGCAGATTCTTTTCTTTCTTGGTTTTCATCTCTTTTTGTTGCATGCATTAATAGTCTAACTACATCGAATTTGATGTCTAATATCATTTGGTCGAACATTACTGAACCTTCTTCTCTGTATACAACTATTGGATCTTTTTGACCATAAGCACGAAGTCCAACACCTCTTTTTAGTTCTTCCATATTATCGATGTGTTCCATCCATTTTTGGTCAACTATCTTAAGCATTACAACTCTTTCAAGTTCTCTTAAAGATTCTCCAAATCTATTGCATTTGTCTTCATATATATCTACTGCTGTTTTTTGTAATTCTTCTAAAACATCAACTTCTGTATAATTATCTTTCTTTAATGACTCTAGAGATGTTATTCCAAATATATTAGATATTTCTTGAAGAAGTCCCTCTACATCACTAGAATCACCATTTATATAAGCTGGAACAATTTCTTCAGCTACTGATTTAATCATAGCAATTACACTATCTTTTAAATTTTCACCTTCTAATACTTCTCTTCTTTGAGAATAAATTGTTTCTCTTTGTCTATTCATTACATCGTCATATTGTAATACGCTTTTTCTAATTGTAAAGTTTCTTCCTTCAACTTTCTTTTGAGCATTTTCAACAGCTTTAGAAATCATTTTAACTTCTATTGGCATATCTTCTGATACTCCAAGAGAATTATATAATTTTGTTATTGCTCCTCCACCAAAGATTTTCATCAAATCATCATCAAGAGCAATATAAAATCTTGATTCTCCAGGATCTCCTTGACGTCCTGAACGACCTCTTAACTGGTTATCAATACGTCTTGATTCATGTCTTTCTGTACCAAGAATTTTTAGTCCGCCACTAGTTACTACTTTTTGTCTCTCGTCTTCTATTCCCTTTTCATATTTTTTAACTAAATTTCTAAATTCTTCTCTTCTTGCAATTATTGCTTCATCATCAGTTTCGTTAAATGCAGTTGCTTCTTCTATTTCTTCATAAGTATATTTTTTTCTCATTTCTTGTTTTGCTAAATATTCACTATTACCACCTAAAACAATATCAGTACCACGTCCTGCCATATTAGTTGCTATTGTAACAGCTTTATATTTTCCAGCTTGAGCAACAATTTCAGCCTCTTTTTCGTGAAATTTAGCATTTAATACTTGATGTGGAATTCCTTCTTTGTTTAACATTTTACTTAGTTTTTCAGATTTATCTATTGAAACAGTACCAACTAAAACTGGTTGGCCTTTTTCATAACTTTCTTTGATGTCTCTTATTACTGCTCTAAATTTAGCATCTTCATTTTTGTAAATGATATCTGAATGGTCGTCTCTAATCATTGGTTTATTTGTAGGAATTTCAATAACATCTAATCTATAAATTTCTTGGAATTCTTCTTCCTCAGTCATGGCAGTACCTGTCATTCCTGATAATTTATTATACATTCTAAAATAATTTTGGAATGTAATATTAGCTAATGTTTTAGATTCATCTGCAACTTTTACATGTTCTTTTGCTTCAATTGCTTGATGTAAACCATTATTATATCTTCTTCCATACATAATACGTCCAGTAAACTCATCAACAATTAAGACTTCTCCATCTTTTACAATGTAGTCAACATCTTTTTTCATTATTCCATGAGCTCTTAATGCTTGATTTACTGCATGTACTAATTCAGAGTTTTCAATATCATTGAAGTTTTCTAATCCAAATTCTTTTTCAGCTTTAAATATACCTTTTTGTGTTAATGATGCTGATTTTGCTTTTAAATCAACAATGTAATCGTATTTTTCGTTATCTTCTTCTTGAGCTATATCTTTTACATCTTCTTCAATTATTGTTTTTGCTTCTAGTTTTGAAACAAACTTATCTGCTCTTTTATAAATATCTGATGCTTGGTTTGCGCGTCCAGAAATTATAAGTGGAGTTCTTGCTTCATCAATTAAAATACTATCTATTTCGTCTACAATAGCATAGTTAAGTTCTCTTTGAACTAATTGATTTTTATAAACAACCATGTTGTCTCTTAAATAATCAAATCCAAATTCGTTATTAGTTCCATATGTAATATCACAATTATATGCCTTTTGCTTTTCATTAGGCTTCATTCCATTAACAACAAGACCTACTGTTAGACCTAAGAATGAATATACCTTTCCCATCCATTCACTATCTCTTTTAGCTAAGTAGTCATTAACAGTTATAATGTGTACTCCTTTTCCAGTTAATGCATTTAGATAAGCTGGAAGTGTTGCAACTAAGGTTTTACCTTCACCAGTTTTCATTTCTGCAATTCTACCTTGATGAAGAATAATTCCACCAATTAATTGCACATCAAAATGTCTCATTCCTATAACTCTTTTTGCTGCTTCTCTAACAACTGCAAATGCTTCAGGAAGTATATCATCTAAAGTTTTTCCTTCGCTTAGTTGCTTTTTAAAATAATCTGTCTTGTCTTTTAATTCTTCATCTGTTAATTTTACCATTTCGCTTTCTAAAGAGTTAATTTTAGCTACTAATGGCATAACTCTTTTTACTTCTTTTTCACTATAAGTTTTAAATAATTTCATTTAAATTCCTTCCTTTATGTAATTAAGTTTTTCCTTTTTATTTAGTTATTTTAAGACAAAATATACTATATCATTTATTTATCTTTTTTGCAATGTTTTTTATCAAAAAAAAGAAAAGGAAGACTTAAATTTCTTCCTTTTCTTTTATAATTACTTTATTTAAGAATATTTTTAAGTGCAACATCCGCTTCAATTTTAGCAAATGGATTGCAGTTAAAATAAACTTGTTTATCAGATAATTTATCAGATAAATCCATTTGATTTACTTTTTCCTTAGTTAAAATTAAAGCTATATTTCCACTTTCATATTTATTTGCTTCTGTAACAAAGTCATCTATTGACTCTTCATTATGAATATCAAGTCCAATACGTTCTTGATTACAATAATCATATATTGTATCAGTTAGTGAAGATAATTCTTCTGAATCAGTATAAAGGTCAACATTCAATAATGAAACATATCTTACTTTTATTTTTAGTTCATTCTTTAAAAAGCTATATTTAGATTTATCATCAATTACAATAATATCATCTGCTTTATAATCTATAAATTCTCTTGGAGACATGTATTTTACAACTTTAGGTCCTTCCCCATTCAAATATAATCCAAAGACATTTGCTATTGCTAAATTTAATGCAATCATTGTATCTTGAATATCAATAGTCAAGGAAATATTTTGAGAAATAGCTTGCATGCAAAGAATTATTGTAATATATGGGTTACCATTAGTTACAACTAAAGATTTTTTATCTAAGAATGCAGATTTAAATTCTCTAAATCTATTTAAAATATTTATTGCTTTATTAAAATTAAATTTAAAATCACTATCATCTATTTGGCTTGCTTTTTCAAGATTCTCTTTATTCTCTCTAAAAGCTTCTATAATATCATTTAGTGTCATAATTCTTTGCCTCCTTTCTTATTATTTCCTTACAATTGAATATTTATAAATTATTCATATTTTATAATTTTATTTTAAATTTTGCAACTATTATAGCTAATTAAAAATTATAATTCTTGTTCTCCGTCATCATCTTGGTCTGTATTACCTAATTTTTTACTTTCTTCCATTTCTTTTAGAAATTCTTTTACCTTTTTATCATACTCAGGACATTTGTATCCTACTTTTTTCTTTAGGTTTCTTTCCCAGTTGCTAACGTGTGTACATTTATCTACTCCGGGAACACGAATTATTCTTCCATTATTTCTAAAACCTCTTCTAAATATTTTAAGAGTTTCCCAATCAAAATATGTAGTATATTCGTCATCATAGTAAGGAGTATATTCTACTATTTTAAATCCTGTTTCAGAAATAATATTTTCATATAAACTTTTACTTGAATCATAAGACATATAATTTTTTATATCTTCTGATATTATGTAAGTTGCTCTATCTTGTACTACTCTATTATTTCCAAGTGAATTAGTGTAATATAAGTCTTCTACAATTACGTACTTGCCTAAGTTTGCTACTAAAGTTCCTCCTATTAAAATTAATTCACAATCAGGATTAATTTCTCTGCATACTTTACATATTTTAATTAATCTTTTAGAAATATCTTCTGTTTGGTCTTCTCCAGGTTCATAAGATTCTCTTGTATAACATTTTGTTTTTTGAGATTTACTTTCCTTTTTATTTTTTACACTAATAACTGCTTTTAAATATCTTTTTATTTCATTTGTTAAATCTTCAGATATATCTTCATCTGAACTACATAAACTTGCTATTGTATTTATTCTTTGTTCATCATCAAGATATGGTAAAATTTCATTAAGTCTTGTATTATATTTGCCATTTCTTGAATTATCTTTAAAGAAGAATTCTGTATCTTCTGCTCTTAAAAGTCCGCTTCTTATAAGTTCAATTAAAAGTTTATTATCTATGCTATCTAATACTTTTAAATCAATTATTTTTTTAGAATATAGATATATAATATCTTCATTTCTTGCTTTTAGCATTCTGTAAATATTTTTTTGAGCTTCTTCTTCAGGATATCCTACAAAAGTACTATATGCATCAATAAATCTTCTAAAGTCTAAGATTGATTCTTTACTTCTATTTATTGAAATCTTTTTAATTCTATCTAATAAATCTTTGTTTGTAAATATTTCTTTAAATTCAATACCTTCTGCAAAACTAATTAAATCTTCTAAGTCTGTTCTATTTGACATGTATAAACTAAAAATTTGTTTTTCATCAAAAATACCATCTTTATGTAATCTTATTAAATCTCCTGCTTTAACCATTATAGAACTTGTTAAAATAACATATTTTCTGTCTTCTTTTCTTAAAGCACCTTCATTATATAATTTAATTGCAAGTTCTTGATTTAGTCCAAATAGGTTTTCAATTGTAACAAACTCGTTTTGGTACATTTCTTTAAATATTTCTTCAGAAAATAATAAATCATCAAGTTCGTTAATAAGTTCATTTTCTAAGTCTTTATTAGAAAGAATATTATATCTTTTTTGTAGTTCTTTATAAAAAGCATATTTTCTAATCATTATTTTATATTTTGCTTTTTCTTCTTCATTTCTGTCAACTTTTTCTCTTATTTCAATAAACTCTTTAAAGAATTTTGTAAATTCTTTAGGATCGAAGATATTTTTTAGTTTATCTTTTCCAATAATTTCTTCAAGTTCGTCAAAACTCATACCATAAGAAGAATACATATTGATAATGAAATCATTATCTAAATCATTATGATCAGCTAAAACTTTAATATTATCTACTGCTATTAATGAATACATTCCATTTTGACTATATTCTTCCATTGATTTTTTAGCATATACAAGTTTTAACTCTTCATCTAATATTTCATAAATGTCATTTTCCTTTAGAGATTTAGAATATAATCTTTTTGGATCTGTAATCATACCCAATATATCATCTTTAGGAACTGTTTTTGATTGGTTATTTACTTTTATTTCATTACGAACTTCAAAATATCCTAATCTTTCTAATATATCTTGAGACACATTTTCTTCCCCTGTTAGTTTTGATAAAAGAGTTCTAATTGCAATATCATGTTTATTTTCTCCATGATTTAATTCATACTCTAACATTTCATTGTAAGAAATATGTCCTGCTTGATAAAGTATATAATAGTATTCATTTTTTAGTTCATCATCTTCAAATTTACCAAGCATATCTAATGCAGTCTGCTTTTTTAAATATTTAATAATACTTGAATCGAATAGAAGCAATCTACTAATATTTATCAGACACATTGTATATTCTTCAAAAGTTTCTTCATAGTCTTCTCTGAATTTGGGAATTGTAAACCTAAATGGTTCATTATCAGTATCAGGAAATTTTATACCTATTTTAACTTTATGAGGATTAATAACTTTTTCAATTTCTTGAAATAAGGCTTTTAAGCTTCCTATAGTTTCAAGCGATTCAAGAGAAAAAGTTTTATTTTGCTTTAATTTTTCTGTACATTCTTTTAATCTATCTAAGTATTCATAAGCAAATACAACATATAAATTATCCTCTAATACATCTGATTTTATTTCAGGAATAGTGAAAATATGTAAAACCTCTTTATATAATGCTTCTTCGTATTTGTCTTGGTCTAATTGTTGTGCTTCTCCTTCTTCTAAATTTTCAATATCTTTTTCAGAATATCCAAATTCAGTTAAAATATTTCTAGTTAAAATGTCAGGTAAAACCTCTGACAATTGATGATTATTAAATAAAACTTTAATATTATTTAACCTAACACCTCTTAATATTTGAGGAAGATACTCCTCTAGTTTAAATTCTACTGTTGGATATTTTTTACCATATATTTCTTTTATAGAATCTAGTGTTATTATTGTTATTTTTTCTTCAGTATCTATTAGATAGATAACAATATTATCATTTTCTGACACATATCTTTTTGCAAATTCAATAAAACTTGAGTACATCTTTTTAACTCTACTAGAATCATTTTGTTTTGTAAGTTCTTTTAAAGCATAAGCACCTAAAGTTAAAAATCTTTTTATATTAATTACTGATAAATTACCTAATATAAAATTAATTTTAGAAATTTTGCCATCATCTTTTACTAATAGTTCAGCACCATCTTCTAATACTGTTCCAGATAACAATGTCTTGTCAAAAACTTCTACTATAAGTGGATTTGACTTAATATATTGTACTACTTCTCTACTTTGAACTTTATTCATACCTTCTCCTTATTTTTTAATCATACACTCTTAATTATACCATAATATTATGTAAATTTCAAGCAATGTGCTTTTTTTATGAATATTGGACAAAACCTTACAATAAACTAGCTATATAAGGAGGCTTATATGTTTATATGTAACTTAAAAATGAATGGGAAAAAATTGTCAAAAATAGTCATTATTCTCGCCATAATCTTTGCAACAATTTTGCTTGGATTTTCTATTTTTTCAATAATTAAAAGTTCAGATGAACAACCAGAAACTGTTATAGATAATGCGAATATTGTAGAAATAACATCTGCAGACTATACTAATTTTTTGAAAGAATGTCATGACAATATAGATGATTATATAGATATGAAAATTAAAATGGTTGGATATGTATATAGGATGGCTGATTTTAATGACAATCAGTTTGTACTTTCTAGAACTATGGTATTAAATTCAGCAAATTCTGGTGTTGTGGTTGGAATTTTAGCAGAGTCAGAAAAAGCCTCTATGTATCAAGATTACGAATGGGTTGAAGTAGTAGGTCAAATAACTAGAGGAAATTATAAAGGTGAAATGCCTATTCTAAAAGTTATTGAAATTAATAAATGTGATATTCCTGAAGATGAATATGTTTATCCTCCAACATTTTAATAAAACTTAACCCTCCCTATCAAATATACTTCTTAATACTCCTTTATCTATTAAAGGAGTATATATTTCTTTTAAAACAATTAATAAAATTGGGCCTAATATCATTCCAAAAAAGCCGATTAGCCTATATCCAGTATACATAGCAATTAAAGTAAACACTGGATGAATTCCTATATGTTTACTTACAAGTTTTGGCTCTAAAATATTTCTTATAATTCCCATAATTGCCCATAAAACAATTATTGCAACTCCGAGTTTTATATCTCCATTAATAACTTCGATAATGGCCCAAGGTGCCATAACTGCACCAGAACCTAATATTGGAAGTGCATCTACAAATGCTATTGCTAAACTTATTAGAAGCGGAAATCCAACATTTAGTCCAATTATTTTATAAATAGTAAAGCCAATTAAGGAAATTAAAAAAGATATAAATACAAGTGTTGCCTCAGCTCTAATATAATTTCCTAATTTTTTAGTTATTTTATGCAAATACTTTGAAATCTTCTTTGTCCATATATCTGGCAAATGATGTTCTAATTGGTCTATCATATATATTTTATCTGTGCACATAAAGTAAAGAGAAATAACTACGAAAAAAATTGACATTATGAGATTAGGAAGTTTTACAATCCAGTCTTTTATTCCAATTAATAGATTTGTTATATAACTTATGATATTATTTAATAATTCGCCTTGGGTATTTTGAATGCTTTGACTTAATTCTTCTGGTAGTTTTTCTAAAAGTGTACTATTTTGAGTAAAATTATTTATAATATTTTGTATTTTTTCTATATAAATACCAGAGTTAGATAATAAGTTATTAGCTTCATTAAATAAAGTTACTATTCCCCACCCTATTAATGCTATTAAAATAGCAATAGAAACGAAAATAACTAAAGTAGATGATGTACGTCTTGTCCACTTAAATTTTTTCATTATTGTTTTTATAATAGGTTCAAATAAAAGAGCTAACACAAAGGATATAAGAAATGGTATATAAAAAACAGATAGTTTTAATATAACAAATATGAGTAGTAATGTTAGCGCAAGACTGAGAATACGCTTTATAACTTTACTCCAATAATTCATATCTGTAACCATTATATTCTCCTTTAAAGTGTTAGCTATAATTATTATATGCTTTGAGAAAAAAAATATTCTATTTCTCTATAATTAACCTCCATTTATCGAATATAAATGTCTTTTTGAGTATATTCATCTGGCGAAAGTCCGACTCTAGTTTCCATATACATTGAAAGTAAAAATGTTATAACAATTAAAGCTAAGCCTGCAATAACTATTGCGACATTAATTTGGGCAACTGTTAGTATAAATGAACCAACTCCAGTAATTAGAGTTTTAGAAACATTGTCAGAAATTCCTTTAGCTGAATATATACAAGTTAAAATTTTCTCATTAGTAAAACTATTTAAATATTTTTTAGACAAAATCTGTGATGTTCCATTCATTGCTCCCATTGTTAGAATTAGAACAACAATTATAGCAACTTTGATTCCTAAAGGCATTACCATAATTGCGATAATTCCACATATAATCATACAAAATGAAAATACAGCAAGTATATTTGTAATAGACTTATTTCTAAATCGCTTATTGAACTCAGGCGCTTTTAGAGAGAATATAGCTTTTGAGATTTCATACAAAGCATATATTAATGTAATTTCAACTGAACTTACTCCTATACCTTGTAATAATGCAAGCTGATAAGTATCTGCTAATGATACAACTCCCCAAACTATTCCTGTTGCAAGTAATAAAGCTCTAAGTCTTTTTGAATTAATAGTGAATTTGTAACCTTTTTTCAATTCTTTTACATATTCCTTAAGGCTTGTCTTTTCTTTATTATATTTTTCTATATCTCCAAAATTTAATGAAAGAATTGTTGCAATTATTGCAGATATTAAACAGAAAAATATTGGTAAGTATGGATTAATTCTATAAAGCCATCCTGAAGCAATAGTTGCAAAGGCAGATAGTATACAGTATCGTGCATAACCTTTTTTATCAATACTTGTAAATATATCATTTGCGTCTTCTGATTCAGGAATCGAAATTGTAAGTAAATTTGCTTCTGAAATAGATTTAAATGCAAATGCTATAGCAGATATTAGTTGTGCAATTACTAATCCATTAAATGTCTTTAATGCCATAAACATAATTATTGAAAACAAGTTAATTATGTTGCCCAACACGGCAGTATTCTTTCTACCTATTTTACTAACAATTATGCTTGAAGGAAATTGCATCATAATTGTAAAAACAGCATAAAGTGAAGATGAAAGCATGATTTGAGCATTGGTCATACCTTTAACTTCACTTAAAAATAATACTTTTATTCCATAGAAAAATAGTAAATCATAACCAAACATTATATAAAATGGATATAATTTCATATTCCTCTTTCTAATTTCTCTTATTGCTTCTTCTGTCAATTTAAATTTACTCCTTTGTTATATTATCTCTTTTAAATGCTATAATTATTCTATTAAAATAAATTGCATTTGTCAACTGTTACTCTTCTGGATATGGTACATCAAAATATGTTTTTGGTTTATTTTTTAGATACTGACTATAAGGATTAACTGATGTTGGCCTAAAGTCTGGTCTTGGATTAAAATTATTAGGTCTGTCAAAATCAGGATAAGGTCTTGGCCTTGGTCTATTTCCTCCATTATTTCCAAACAATCTATTTAATATCATAATTCTAATTAAATCTCTAAGAAGCGGATTATTTCTATTTCTGTACCTACTTACAACTTCTAATGATTTATCTATATTAGTAGATGCTGTATTCATTACATTGCTTACTGTGTTAGCACTTTTTATTGCACTATTTACTGTATTAGTAGTTTTTATTGCATTATTTACTATCTTAGTGTTATCTACTTGGCTTCTCGCAATACTATTATTAGTAGCACTATTTGTCAAATTATTATTAATACTAATTGTGTTATTTCTATTGTTTGTTAAATTACTTGGTTTTGATATATTTGCATTTGTTGTTTCACTTTCGTAAGTAATATTTCTCTTATTTGCATTATCATCTTCTGCTTCTAAAGCATCATATATTTCTAAAGTCCATTCGTTTAAATTGTTTTCATTTAAATCATTCACATTTTTTGCAAGAATCATTTTTTCTATCATTGGTGATACAACCTTATAAATATCTGGATATAAATCCATTATTTTTTCATCATCCATATAATTTGAACTAGAGTAGTTATAGTTTGGTAGTGTACTTACTTGTCTTGGTTCATATGTTTTATTTTCATATGTAGGATCATTATAATATTCTGGAGAATTAAAGTTTCCACCTACCACACTTTTAAAATAATCTTCGTAAATCATAAATACCTCCTGACATAATTTATGTCAGAAGGTATATTTTTGATACTATTTTAAAGAGATTTTACTATCTGTTTAAATTTGTTGCCTCTTTCTTCAAAATTTTTAAACATATCAAAGCTTGCACTTGCTGGAGAAAATAGTACAATTTCTCCAGCTACCGCAACTTCTTTAGCCTTTTTAGCAACTTCTTCTAAAGTTGAACATCTATATATTGGCATTGTTTTTCCTTCTTTTTCAAGTTCACTAGTTACTGCATCTTTAATTTTTTCAGCAGTTGCACCTATTAAAATTAACTTTGAAACATTGTCTACTATTGGTTTTCCTATTGGAGAATAGTCTAAATGTTTATCATATCCACCTGCTATTAAAACAATTTTTTCATCAAATGAATTTAATCCTGCAATTGTTCTTGTTGGTGATGTTCCAATTGAATCATTATACCATTTAACATCATTTATTTCTCTAATAAATTCTAGTCTATGCTCTACACCAGAAAAGTTTTTTATTGTTTCTACCATTATATCTTCTTTAACTAGTCCTAAGGTTGCTGATATTGCACAAGCAACATTTTCACAATTATGTTCTCCTTTTAATAGCATATCTTTTTGCCTTATGATATGTTTTCTTATTCCATCTTCACAAATTTTTATTGTTTTATCTTTTTCATCAAAAATTACGCCATTGTCAAGTAATTGTTTATGGCTGAAGAAGCGGACTTTTCCCGGAGCATCTTTGTAAAAATCTTTTGTTATTTCATTATCTTTATTTGTAACTAATATACCATTTTCATTTTGATGTAAGTAAATGTTTTTCTTACTGTTAATATATTCTTTATAATCTTTATGAACATTTAAATGATTTGGAGAAATATTTGTTACAACTGAAATTTCTGGACTAATTTCCATATCTATTAATTGAAAACTACTTAACTCTAAAATAACATAGTCTTCTGGTCTCATATCTTTTATTTGAGTAAATAAAGGTGTTCCAATGTTGCCACCTAAAAAGCATTTATATCCTTGTGCTTGCAATAATTTATAAATTAAAGTTGTTGTTGTTGTTTTTCCATCGCTTCCTGTTACACCTATAATATGACTTGGAGAAAGTTCAATTACCTTTTCAATTTCTGATGTAAGAATTGCACCTTTTGAAACTTCTCTTTCAATTTCTGGTGTACTTGGCATACAAGATGGAGAACGAAATATATAATCAAAACCTATTAAATCTTTTAAAGAATCCTTACCAAAATAATATTTTATATTTTTTTCTTTTAAGGATTTAATAATATTTGGATCTATATTTTCCTCATCTCTATTATCAAAAGCAGAAATGGAAGAACCTAAGTTTTTAAAATAATCAATAAGTGGAATGTTGCTTACTCCAAGACCAATGATTGCAACTCTTTTGTTTGAAATTGTTTTATTAAAATTGTCTAACTTAGAATTTATATATGTATCCATTTTACCTCTTTTCTATAATTAATTTTTAAATAATATTTGAAATTTTAAGTTTCTAAATTAAGCCTTTGCTTTTAATTATATCTAATACTTTTAAAGCAGATTCTTTTGCGCTATTGCAATCAGTTAAATCAACTTTTTCTGTAACGCTACATATTTTGTTAAATCCAGATTTTTCATGAAGATTATCTCTTTCTTCTATCATTTTTCTTACTTCTTCTAATGAGTACTTTCCATTGTATTGTTCAAATCTTCTTTTAATTCTAGATTCTAAAGACGCTGTAATAAATAAATGTAAATCCATTTTCGGATACATACTTACCATTTCTCTTCCAGATACAACTACATTAAAATGATTTTTATAATTATCAATTATTCCTGATGCAAAAGCAAATAATGGTTTATTGTCATAACTGCTTGCCATTTTTGATACACCTAATGAGTTTTGTACAGTTTCTATTTCTTGCTCGCTTATTCTTTGTCCTGCTATGTAAATTTGAGTTATTCCATCTTCAATTTTAAATTCAACTTTTAATTTTTGCATAAGTTCAAGAGCGTTAAGTGTGTTTGTACTTAAATCAATTTTATTTTTTATAATTGCTAAAACAATTCCTCTATAAATGTAACCCGCATCTACATATATAGTATTCGGAATTAATTTAATAAGTTCTTTGCACATTGAACTTTTTCCTGATGAAACCATTCCTTCAACTCCAATTACAAAATTTTTCTTTTCCATATATTTTACCTCTTTTTTAATTTAGGCTAATTATATAATAAATTAAGCTAAAGTGCAACAATAACTTATGGATAATTTTTCATTGTAAGATAATATTTTACAGTTAAATTTTCAATGTATAAAATTTTATCTTTTTGGTAATAAATAAATTATAAACGATTGGAGGTGCTTTAATATGTCAGATAATTCAAAGAAATCAAACAATAACAATAAGAACAATAACAACAATAGCCAAAAAAATAACCAAAACAATAATAACCAAAATCAAAACTTAAACAAATAGTTTTAGACAAAAAATAATAAGCTATATTTTCAAATTTATAGCTTATTATTTTTTATATCAAAATTTTTATTAATCTTTTTCATTAACAAAAATAAATATTTTACTTTTCCAAATAAGGCTTCAAAAACTTACCTGTATAACTTCTTTCATTTTTACAAATCTTTTCTGGTGTTCCAACAGCAATTATTTCTCCACC
>CANQLM010000032.1 GCA_947624735.1 uncultured Clostridia bacterium
AATTATTACGGTGATTTAAAAGATTTATATTCAAGAAGAATAAACATACAACATAGGCTTATTTACGAAGTATTAGAGAAAGAACAAACAGTAAGAATATTGAGTATGTGGTCACATTACGAGTAATAACAATATATTTTACTATTTTATATTTTTATTTCTAATGTAGTCTCCATCAAATTCACTTTCAAGTATGTCCATATATAACTTATCATAATACTTTCCATTTAAGAATATTTCTTCTCTACTTTTTCCTGTATCTTTAAATCCACATTTTAAATAACATTTGTGGGCTCTTTCATTTATAGCAATAAGTTCTAATCTTATGCTATGTAAGTTTAAATATTTAAAACCATATTCTAGCAATAATTTTATAGCTTCAGTACCATAACCATTATCTCTATAATCTTTATCTCCAATAAATATTCCAAGCACAGCACTTCTTCTAATCCAATTAATTTGCTCTAATCCAGTTGTCCCAATTAATTTATTATTTTTTAATTCAATAATATTAAAATTTCTATCACTAGTATTTTTGGCTGAATTTTCAAGATATTCTTTTTCTCCACTTAATGTTGTTATTTGCTCACTTCTTCCTGTATAATCCGTAACTTGAAAGTCATTCAACCATTCAGTAAATTTTTCTATTTCTTCATTTGACGCATCTTTTGGAGATAAATATATTCTATCTCCTACTAATTTTTTAAAATATTGCATACTTTATTCCTCCATTAATTTACGGCTTATAAATACAACAGAAATTTTATACAAATAAATTATATAATATATTTAATTCTTTTACAATATATTTAATTGTAAAAAACTAGAGAGAAGCAAATATGTTTCTCTCTAGTTTGAATTGTTTAGGAATGAAGCTTAAGATAATCAACAATTGTAGTGATAAACTGACCATTTGAAGGTTTACCACGATTTACATTAACTGAATATCCAAAATACTTCTCATAAATATCTACGTTACCACAATCCCAAGCAACTTCTATAGAATGTCTAATGGCACGCTCTACAGCATAATTAGATTTTTTATATATGTCGCCAAGGTTTACATAGATTTTGGTAGTAACGTGCTTCAGATATTCAGGATTGTAATATGACATCATAATAGCATCTCTAGTACAGTTAAACCCATTCATACTTTCTTTAAAACCTAATTCAAGAAGAATTTCGGTAATCCGTATTTTTAACTTAATTTTACTTTCTTCTTCAGCAGATGTCTTTTGTTTATCAAATTGTTGCTCTGTATTTTTTTCGGGTATTGTACACTTCAGTTCTCCATTACATTGCGAAATAGTGTCGAAAAGCTCAGATAAATCAGCTAAAGTATAGCCATATTCATCAAGAAGCTTCAACATTGATTGTACCCGGTTTTCTACCATTCCAAAACACTCCTTATTTTTTTATTCTGCTATATGCAGTATTTTATATTTTAACATTTTTACTAATTTATGTCAATATTCGAAAATTTTAGTTATTTCTTGCAATAATTTGATTATGAGGACTATATGTATCCTTTGAAAGCAACTGTCTTGATATTTCTACTCCATTTTGTTTTAGTATTCTATATGCAACTGAAGTTGCACCGTTAGAACCACTTTGTATCACTTTTGTTTGTCCCTTTGGTAAACTCTTATCTGTTGTATAAGTTGTTTTATAAGGAATTGTACCTGTTCTATAAGAAACTATTTGAACCTCATACTCATTTTCTTCTTTTAAACCATGTATGGTTACTGTAATTTTTTTGTTATGATTTACTATATCAATTTTGATTGGGTAACTTCTTGAATTTTTAAATTTAAAATCTGGGGCTCCCCATGATACAGTCGCATCAGTACCAATTGGAACATATCCTACATCAAATTGATGATTAGTTCTTTCTACAATTTCTAAATTAGCTCTTAATACTGCATTATATAATGTACTAGATACTTGGCATATTCCTCCACCATAGTCTGATGTAACTTGACCTGCAACATATACTCCTGCAACTTTAAATCCTGCCTGTGGAGTACGTTTTCCAACTGTGTTATTAAATGAAAATACTTCTCCAGGCATTAATACCATTCCATTAATTTTAGAACTAGCTAAAGCAATATTAGTTGACCTATTTGCATTGCTTGATGCATAGCTAGAAGAATATGATGATAAACTATCCGGAAATGCTTCCATACCTATGTCACTTGTTTTTACTTTAGGATATAAAGTTTTAAGAGGTATAGTATAACTATCACTTTTGCCATTTATTAATGCTTTAGCTTCCTCTATTGTTACTCCAAAATCCAATCCGTTAGCTGATGGAAATACTGCAAATGGCTCTTTTGTATAATAAGCATCTTTTGCTTCTTTATAAATTTCCGTATGAATTTTATCTATATCAATTTGGCTCGCCTGTTTGATTTCCACAGGAATTTGTATTGGATCTGTATCATATTCAGTTTTTGTTACTTTTTCTAATAATAAATCTTTTAATTTATCTTTATCAACTATATATCCATCTTTGCCTATACTTACAATTAAATTATTTCCCTCAATTTGGTAGCTTGGCTCTTTAAGTCCATCTTTCATATTTCCATTTATTTGCGCTACTACATTTGTAAAATTATCAGAATTATATAAAAAGTTTGTGGTCAAATCTTTTTTATTTAAAAAACTATCTATTATTGTATAGTTATTTACGAAAATATTTCCACTTCTTCCTATACTATAGCTTTTATCTATTATTGCATCTATGTCAAAACTTGCTCCTATTTCAGATAAATGCAGAGTGTATACTTCTTCATTATGTTTAAAAATTATTTCTGTGTTAAGTCTTTTATCTGATTCTGAGAGTAATTTTGCTTTTGCATCTTCTTTTGTAAGTTTTGATATGTCAACTCCTAATACGCTAATTCCTGATATTATTTTATTACTATTAATGTTGATAATAGCAAATATTGTTGAGAATATCATAATTAGTACAAAAAGCACAAAAAATAAAATAGAAAAAATTATTAAACCACGATGTTTTTTCTTAATTACTGGCTTAAAATCCGGGTCGTTATCTTTTATAATTTCTTCTGCTTCTTCTATTACTTTATAATCTTCTTCAGTAAATTCTTGGTCTTCTCCTGTATATAGAATTGAGTTCATTTCTTCAATTTTCTCCCTATTATAATTTAACATCAATTTTAAAAAAAAGTAAATATATTTACTTAAATAATATTTTATTTTTAATTTATTTATGATATAAGAATAATAAAAGTAAAATAATGGAACAATAGAAAAAAGAAAGGAATAAGATTATGAGTGATTTAGAAAGAAAAAGAAAGTCAGGTTGGGAGAAGATTAGCGATGATTTAGAAAAGAACATTTATGATTTTGCAAATGAGTATATGAACTATCTAAATAGAGCTAAAACAGAAAGAGAAATTGTTTCACTTTCTGAGCAAATTGCTAGAGAAAATGGTTTTAAATCATTAGATGAATACGCTGAACTTCATCCAGGTGATAAAGTATACTATGTAAATAGAGGAAAAAATCTATATTTAGCTGTTATTGGTAATAGAAGTATGGAAGAAGGTTTAAATATTATTGGAGCACATGCAGATTCTCCAAGATTAGATTTAAAGCCTAATCCTCTAGTTCAAGAGGGTGAGTTTGCATATTTAAAAACACACTATTACGGTGGAATTAAAAAATATCAATGGACTGCTATTCCTTTAGCTCTTCATGGTGTAATTGTTAAGGAAAATGGAGAAAAAATAACTGTTTCTCTTGGAGAAAATGATGATGAGCCTGTATTTACAATTACTGACCTTTTACCACATTTAGCAAAAGAACAGCAACAAAAGAAATTGGCAGAAGCTATTAATGGTGAAAATCTTTCTATAGTTGTTGGAAATAGACCTGACGATAGTGAAGATGAAAAAGGAAAGGATAAAGTTAAGAAAAATATTTTAAAACTTCTTAATAAAAAATATGGTATTACTGAAGATGATTTTATGAGTAGCGAACTTGAAGCTGTACCTGCTTTTAAAGCTAGAACTTTAGGGTTAGATGAAAGTTTAATTGCTGGATATGGCCAAGATGACAAAGTTTGTGTATATACTTCTTTAAGAGCAATTCTTAATATACAAAATTCTGAGAGAACAGCTATATGTTTATTTTCTGATAAAGAAGAAATTGGAAGTATGGGTAACACTGGAATGGAATCTCATGTTTTTGATACTTTTGTATCAGAATTGTTAAATAAATCAAGAATAAATAGACCTAATCTTTTAGATAAAGTATTTTGTAATTCTAGAATGCTTTCTGCTGATGTTGATGCAGGAGCAGACCCATTATATGCTTCAGTTTCTGACCATAATAATGCAGGTTTAATAGGCTATGGTATCTCTATTAATAAATATACTGGTTCTGCTGGAAAAAGTAATTCTTCTGATGCAAATGCTGAATACGTTGCCTTTATAAGAAGAATATTTAATCAAAATAATGTTCAATACCAACTTGCAGAATTAGGTAAGGTTGATATTGGCGGTGGTGGAACCATTGCTTATATACTTGCTAATAAAGGTGTTGATGTAATTGATTGTGGTGTTCCAGTATTATCAATGCATGCTCCTTATGAAGTTACAAGTAAGTATGATGTATATTCAGCTTATATGGCTTATAGTGCTTTCTTTAACAATTAATAAATTTTATTTACAAAAAAAGAGAAAAGTAAATATTTATTTGCTTTTCTCTTTTTTTATATCAGATTGTAAACACTTTATTTTTTCTTTAAAAATCTCTTTACCCTTTCTTTAAAAGTAATTTCACTTGGGTCCTTAAGATATATAAGTCCCACGGAGCAAACGAGGATAAGACCGATTGCTAATACGTACTGCCACATTCTGATTCCTCCCACAAAAGTAGTATATGAATTATAACTCTATCTCACATTTTTTTCAATACTTTATTTTTATTTTTTCTATAATATTTGAAATTTAAATTTCAATTTTATACCATTTTTTACAATATATTTAATCTTTTTACTTTTATAAGTGCTTTTCTTCTTGAACTTATTCTATTCTTTTTTGATGCTGACATTTCTGCTAAGGTTGTTCCAAATTTTGTTTCAAATATAGAGTCAAATCCAAATCCTTTTTTGCCTCTTGGCTCTTTTGGTATTTTTCCTTCTAAGGTTCCTGTTACAACATATTCTTTATTATCTTTTATAATTGCAATGCATGTAATAACTTCTGCCTCTCTTTCTTCATTTTCTTTGCCTTCTAATTTCTTTAAAATGTATTCATTTATTTCTTCATCTGTTGCTTCTCTTCCAAGAACTCTATGTGTTTTTACTCCTGGAAAGCCATTTAAACTTTTAATTGAAAGTCCACTGTCATCTGCCAAAACAATTTCATTTGTATATTTTGCAACTTCTCTAGCTTTTATTTTTGCATTTTCTGAAAAAGTTTCTCCTGTTTCTTCTGCATTTATTTTTATTCCTGCTTCGTCTAGAGTAATAATTTTATATCCTTTAAGCATCGCTTTAAATTCTTCTATTTTTCCTTTATTGTTTGATGCCACTACCAATTTTATTTTTTTATTCATAAATTATTACTCCTTTATATAGCATTATATATTATTTTTATTTAGTAAATCAACATATTGCAAATATTTTTTATAAACTCTTGAATTTCTTTTATTTTTGTGCTATTATATATAGGTACGTTTAATATCGAGGTGTGGCTCAGTTGGTAGAGCGCGTGGTTTGGGACCATGAGGCCGCAGGTTCGATCCCTGTCACCTCGACCATTATTTTATATGATGAAGCATTAGAGTATCAGTCTTTTTAGGGCTTGATACTTTTTTGTTTTCACTTAAAAATGTGACGAAAAAGTGACGAAAATAAATTTTAAATATTGACATATTCTCATCTATAATATATTATAGCAATAAATAAAGTAAGAAAATTAGGGAGAAGATAATGTATATAGTTTTTATAGATGAATCAGGTCAACCAGGTGGTTGGAATGAGGAAGAAAAATGTTTAACCAATAATAGTAGTAAATATTTTACATTAGGTGGATTTATGATAAAGGCGGATAATATTTTAAATCTTGAATTAGCATTTAAAGACATAAAACTTAAATATGGCATAAAGGAATCAACAGAAGTAAAATGGAGTTCTTCATATTCTAAATTAGGGTTGAATTATGAGCAATATATAAATATGAATACAGATATTATAAATATGATAAGCCAATACAAAAATTCTGTTGTTGGTATTGTAATGGATAAAGAAAGTTGCTATAAAAACAAAAAAGCTATAAATAATCATAATGATTTATATGCATTTGCTTTAAACTTATTAATGGAAAGGTTTTGTATGGAAATCTCTGATAGAGATGGTAGAAATGCAACAACTCCAGCTATGATGTTTACAGATAGTAGAAAAAATGATAATAATAACAAACTTGATAAAGAATTACAAATAGCATATTTAAGAGCAAAGAACTTAGGAACATATTATATAAAATTCCCTAATTTTTGTGAAAGTTTAGTTTTCATAGATTCTAGTTATTCGAGCGGAATACAATGTGCTGACTTTTGCACAGGTGCAATTCATAAGAATTTTGAAGCAAATGATAATAGATTTTTTAATTTATTATTACCAGCGATTAGAAAAAACAAAAATAATAATATTTTTGGATATGGAATAAAATTGTATAAATAAAAAAATAGTGGCTGATGAGATTAGTTGTCTAATCTAACACACCATTTGTTGGTGCTACATCAGCCTACTTTTGTTCTGTTAAAAAAATTATATAATTTTTAAGCAAAAATGTCAAGTAATTTTGACATTTTTATTAGTATATGCAATGAAAAAGCAAATTATTATGAATTTTTGACTTGTAAAAAATTATCCATTTTATCTGCAATTTCTTTAAATCCATTATCAAAGAAATGTGAATAAATACTATGAGTTATAGCTACATTTGAATGACCTGCTCTTTTACTTATTATTTGTGCTTGTATGCCACTACTTATTTGTAAAGAAATGCTTGTATGCCTTAATGCGTGAAATGTAATATCTTTTAAGTTATACTTTTTTATTATATGTTTTAATATTTTATAAGGTCTATCAGGGTGCATATCTTCTCCAAAATCTGTTGTAAATACTCTTTCAGAGTTTTGCCACTTATTACCTAAAAGAAGCCTTTGTTCATTTTGAGATTGTTTATACTTTCTTAATACTTTCATTGTAGTAGGAGCAATATATACTATTCTATTACTTGAATCAGATTTAGTTGATTTTTCAAAAGTTCCATATCCCGCAACATATTGAGTAGCTTTATTTATATTAATAGTAGATTTTTCAAAATCAACATCACTCCATTTTAGTCCTGTTAGTTCTCCCCTTCTACAGCCACTATCTAAAGCTAGCATAATAACTGCTTGATATTTTATTGGCTCATTTTGTAATACTTGAATTAATTGTTCAACTTCTTCAGGGGAATAGCATTGTATTTCTTTTTTATGTACTTTTATTGGAGTAACATTATGATTTGGATTATTATATAAATATCCCCATTTTATAGCACAATTTAGTATTTCTGATACTAAAGTATAATGATGTTTTATTGTTTTATCTGCATATCCTTCTTGATTTTTTCCTTTTCCTTTATATGTTTTAAGAGTGTTATAAAAATCTTCTAGTATTTTAACATTTAAGTCTTTAACTTTAATATGTCCTATTTGTTCCTCAATGTTATTACAATATCTTTCATACTCTGCAAATGTTTTTATACCTATATTATTCTTTTTATATTTTAACCACTCATCTACTAAATCTTTAACTGTAACATTATTCTTCTTTACATAAGTATTATTCTTTATTTGAATTTTTAGTTCATTTTCTCTAAGTACCGCTTCTTTTTTTCCACCAATAAAGGTTTCTATATGTCTAATTCTTTTTGTTCCATTATAGCCTATTGGAATATCAATTTTATACTTTTTGTTTTTTATTATTTCTTGAACGGACATTTCCGTCAATACCTCCTTCTAATTTTATTTTTCCGTGTTTTTTTTCTGAATTATCAAAGCATTTTTTTAAAATTTTTGTTTTTTCTTTATTTAATACCCATCTTGTAGAAAAAGAATCTTTTAGTTTATTTGAAATATTTTCTATAATTCTATTAAACACATTTGAAATCTTATATAGATATACATCTCCTGTTTTATATGTATATCTAGAATCGTAAATATATTCTAAATCTTCTTGAGCTTTTACATCTTTTATAATTTTATCCAATTTATCAGTTGTAAATGAGTTTATATATGCTCTGATAAAATATATTAAAATATTAAAATTATCATCTTCTACTATTGAATTAATAATAGTAGAAAAATCAGTATAATTATCTTCATCTCCATAAAAAATATCTAGTTGTGGAAAATTTTTTTCTTGAAAATCTGAAAGTTTAGTAATAGCCTCATCACTTAATCCTGTTTTGGATGAAATCTCTTTATTTTCTATTTTCTTACTTTGTACTCTCCCTAACAAATAATCTACTGAAATATCGAATTCATCTGCCATATCTTTTAATTCTCGTGCATCAGGTAGCGTAGTATTATTTTCAAAGTTAATAATTTTTTGTCTAGTCACGGTAATTTTTTTTGATAATTCATCTTGGGATAAATTTCTTTTGGTTCTCTCATACTTTATTCTCTCTCCTATATTATCTAGTTTTTCTTTGTCAAATTTTGTAACTTTATTCATTTGGTTCTCCTTAATGTTAGTATTTTGCAACTTAATTTGCATTATGTTGTGAAATGATTATATAATGTTTTTAGACTTAAGTCAAGCGAAAATATAATAAAATTAAATTAAATAAGATTGGAGGTAATTATTTTGAACGAGAATATTGACGATTTAATACATCAAGAAAGGCTAAAGTATTATAAAGAATGGAGAAAAAATAATAAGGATAAAGTAAAACAACATAATAGAAATTTTTGGTTGAAAAAGTTAAAGGAGGAACAAAAGAATGAACAATAGTATATACGACATAAAGGAGACAGCTAAAAAGTTACATATTAGTATCAGTATGTTAAGAAAATTGATATATGATAAAGATATAAGATTTTTTAAGATAGGAAATAGATACTATTTTCGAGAAGAAGATTTAGTAGATTTTATTAATAATAGATTAGGAGGTAATGAAATATGGAATTAAGTCAAATAGTAAAAAAATTTTCTGATGTAAAACAGATAGGAGCAAATAGCTATCAAGTAAAATGTCCAGTTCATAAAGATGATAAGCCATCTTTGACTATTTCTGAAAAAGATGGAAAAATTCTTATGTTCGACCACGCAGGCTGTAACACTAAACAAATCTTGAAAAGCGTCGGTCTAAATGAAGCGGATTTATTTAATACAAAGAGAGAAAGAGATATTATAGATAAGGAGCACTTATACACAGATGCTGATAATAGACTATTATACAAAGTAGTTAGATTTATCCCAAAAAGATTTATTCAGGCTCAATATATAAATGGAAATTGGCAGTATAATATGCAAAATGTAAAATATGTTCCATATAATTTACCTAATGTAGTAAAATCTGATACAATTTATTTTGTAGAAGGTGAAAAAGATGCAGATAATCTTAATTCGTTAGGGTTGGTTGCAACTACTACAGTTGGTGGTGCATTAGGATTTAATAAGCATAAAGAAGAATATATAAAATATTTTAAGAATAAAAGTGTATATATTATTCCTGATAATGATGAAGCAGGAAGAAAATATGCAGAAAATATATTTAAGGCTTTATGCAAGGTAACTAATAGAATTAAAATATTAGACCTAAGAACTGAAATTTTGGATTTAAAAGAAAAACAAGATATTTCTGATGTCATCGAAATGTATGGTAATGATAAAACTTTAGATATTTTAGATAAATTAGCTACTAAAGACGATTTATTTGAATTTTCAGGGCAAAGACTTTCAAAAGAATTACTAGAACAAATTTTAAATAAATTAGGCATCAAGATTGGATATAATGAGATAACGAAAGAAATGGATATTACAGGATTGCCTAAAGAATATTCGAAAGAAAATTCTGAGTCAATTCTCCCTATATTTTTAAGAGAAGAACTAAAAAAATATAATATTAAGTATTCAAAAAATGAAATTGAGGATTTATTAATTTTAATTTTTGATACTAATAGATACAATCCACTTGTTGAGATGTTCCAAAATAATTCTTGGGATGGCTATAATCGATTTGACACACTATTTGAAATAATGGGTATAGAAGATGATTGGGATAAAATTTATCTCAGAAAGTGGTTTTGGCAATCAGTTGCAATTGTTTTTAATGGTTATAATAGTAAGCCATATGGAATTGCAGGAGTTTTAACATTGCAGGGTCCTGAAGGATGTGGAAAAACTAGATTTTTTAGGAATATAACTTTAAAAACAGAATGGTTTTCAGAAGGAGTAACTATCGATATGAGAGATAAAGACTCTCGAATATTAGCATCTAAAGGCTTTATAGTAGAATTAGGTGAAGTTGATTCAACAATGAGAAAAAAGCAATCTGATTTAAAATCTTTTATTTCTAATACAGTGGACGATATTAGAGTTCCATTCGGAAGAAAAAGTATAAAAAAACCTAGAAGGACGAGTTTCTGTGCTACCGTTAATCCAAGAGAATTCTTAACAGACGAAATTGGCAGTCGTAGATTTTGGATTATTACAGTGCATAATATAGATAATGACAGACTTGAAAAATTAGGCGATGAATGGATAACACAGCTTTGGCTTCAAGCTTATAATGAAATTAAAGACAATTTACAAAAATTTAGATTGACTACAGAAGAACAAGAAGTATTATTAAAAAGGAATCATAATTTTAGTGAATTGTCACCTTGTGAAGAAGAATTAACTTTACATATGAATTTTACTGATAATATTAAAGAACAGTGGAATTCAATAGAAATAAATGATTTATTATTGAATAATAAGTATTCTTCTCCAATTATAGGAAAAGCAATTTCTAAATTAAAAGCCAAATTTTCTGATTTTATAGAAATCAAAAATACAAATAAAGGAAAAATTTACACTTTACCTATAAAAAAGAGTGGTAATAGTAAAAGTAATTCATAAATAATAAATATTTTATATTATTTATAAGATATTAAATAATATATATATAATAAGAATACATTTAACTATCACCACTAAAAAATTAAGAGGGGGGGAACTTTTCTTGAGATGTGCAAGAGTAAGTTCCCGAAATTTTATATAATATAATGGGTTCATATTTATTGCTATTCTCTTGTATTTTATTTAAAACATTGAGAAATTTTTATACATATATCAATATATTTTTTGCGTTCTTTATTGGGTATTTCATTTAAAATATTCGAAAATGTAGTATCAATATTATCCTTATTTGTTCCATTTACTAATGTTTCTATATCTAAGTTTAATACTTCAGCAATATTAACTAAAACAGCTAAACTACATATACTAGAGCCTCTTTCAATTTCACTAATATAGGATGGACTAACTTCTATAAGTTCAGAAAGTTTTTCTTGAGTAATTTTTAATTTAACTCTCCCTTCCTTTATTCTTTCTCCCATTTCTTTATAATTAATATTTTTCATAAATTATACCTCATATATATTATTTTAATATCAGTATAAGTTTATGAAAATAATCTAAAACTGTTGCAATATAACTATAACTGTGATAATATAACTAAAAGTGTAGCAAGTTATATACAAAATTCAAAAGATATGCACAATATATTAAATAAAATATAGGAGGTAAAATAAATGGCATTAATAAAATGTAAAGAGTGTGGAAAAGAAATATCAGATACTGTAAAGAAGTGTCCTTATTGTGGATTTCATATAAAGTCAAAAACTAAAAATTTAATAATTATATTAACAGTTTTTATATTAATATCATTATTAATATTAATTAATTTTTATAAAAAAGTAAGTAACAATAGAATTAATAATTCTTATGGTAATCAAATATTTAATTTGACCTCTTATACTGATAATTTTATAAAGTATGGTGATTGGCTAATATTTAGTAATGGAAATAGTGAGGTATTAAATAAAACCGTATCAAATTTTAAAGAAGGAATATATAAATATAATTTGAAGACAAAACAAGTAATAAGATTATCTGAATATGACGGTTTTTCTTTTAATATACTAGCCAATAAACTATATTATATATCAAAATTTAATGATATTAATTATATAGATTTAGATACATTAGATTCTGAAAGGATTGCTTGGATTTCTGGCAATACTTACGAAGCTACTGATTTATTTATTTGTGATAATTATTTATATTACAGAGAAAAAAATGGTAAAAATATATACAGAACTACATTATCTGGAGATACAAAGAACTTAGTAGCAGAATATACAGAGGGAAATTTTCAAATTTATGATAATTATATTTATTACATCGATGCTAACTCACACAAATTAAATATGAGAAAGATAAATACTGATACGGTAGAGACATTAATTGATGAAACTATTTCTAGTTTTTACTATAATGATAATAAAATCATATATAAAGTCGCAGATGAATTAAAAAGTATTAATTTGGTAGACAAATCCATTAGTACAATAAAAGATGGAGTAACTTCAAATTTTGTAGTTAATGATAATTATATATATTTTTATTTGTCATCAGAGAAAAGTATAATAAAAATTTCAATAGATAATCAATTAGAAGAACCAATATTAGAAAATGTAGAAAATGATATATACAGATTGCAATTATTTGATGGTGTATTATATTACTCTAATAGAAAGACTGACGGATTATTTTCAGCAAATATAAGTACCACATTATACTATATTGATATAAATAATAAAACACAGGAAAAATTACAATTTAATACTAATATATAAAAAATCAAAGTTCTTTAGATACATTAATATATATTATTAATTATGCTAGTTTAGTATGCAATATATGTTACGCTATTATACTAGATACATACTTATGAAAAAATAAAATATTTTATATAAATAATTTTGTCACAGAAATCATAACTAAAAAAGTAATGTTTTCTGTGATTTTTAATTTTTATGTATATGTATTAAAATTTATCAAATGTTGCATAGGAGACAAGATTATTCTCAATATATCAAGCTTTGTTAATTGAGCAAACTGTAAATATATTTTCAACTTATTTTTAATAATAATCTCTAAAATACTTTTACAAATTTTATTTTACATACTTGAAAAAAAACAAGTTATATAATATAATGTATTAAAATATATTGTTTATATGGAGTGACAGAAAAGTGACGGAACTTATAAAAAGATATATAAAATTATGAAATTTTATAATACTTATATCCGTTATATATATTGAAATCATCGTAGTTTGAGATAGTTTATATTATTATATAATATTTACTAAATCACATTCGATCCCTGTCACCTCGACCAAATTTAATATTAAAAAAAACAGTATAATATGTACATCACATTATTATACTGTTT
>CANQLM010000033.1 GCA_947624735.1 uncultured Clostridia bacterium
ACAATAAAATATAAAAAAAGCAAGTGTTTACTTGCAAAAAATAAAAAAATTTTTTTGATTAAGTGGCAAACTCGGGAAGTGAAAGAATATAAGAAAAGTAATATTCTAGCTTATTGAATAGAAGATTTTGCTAATTATCATGATGATGAAAAAACTTTTAATACTAATAACTTGAAAAGATATAAGCGTGGAGATATAATTAAAGTTAATCTTGGTTTTAATGTTGGCAATGAACTTGGTGGTTTACATTATTGTGTAGTAATTAATAAATTTGATAATTTATCTTATGGCACTTTAAATGTTGTCCCTTTGTCATCTATAAAGCCAAATAAAAAATATAGTCGTTATGATTTAATTTTAAATGATGAACTTTACTCTTTATTACATAAAAAATTTGATAAGCAATATCAGAAAATAAAGGAAGAATTGCAAGAAACATTAGAGATTAATTCTCATGATGAAAATTCTATAGAAACTTCTCGCAATCTCTCATTTGAATTAAATTATTTGCAAAAATTATTATTAGAGATTAAAAAAATGAAAGAAGGTAGTATTGCTCGTATAACCCAGATAACCACCATTAGTAAGCAAAGAATTTATAATCCTAAAAATACAAATGATATTTTATCAGGCATAAAACTTTCAAATAAGAGTATGGATTTAATAGATAAACAAATCATTAAACTATACACTAAATAATATCACTATAAAAACATTTTTAAAAGGTATAAAAATATTAAAATAAAAAAATTGTATACTTTTTATTGACAAAGAGCATAATATATTGTATAATCTAATTATATTAAGCTATAAATTATGTTAAGTAATTTATCGGCATTATAGAAGATTATGGAGAGTTCATTGCAACTCTCCTATTTTTATTTAAAGACAAATTTTTTTGGTGTTACTGAGAGGAATTGAACCTCCGACCCCTCGCTTAGGAGGCGAGTGCTCTATCCAACTGAGCTACAGCAACATATATTATAGCTATTATATCACCTTTTTGATA
Organism: uncultured Clostridia bacterium; assembly: GCA_947624735.1. GTDB lineage: Bacteria > Bacillota > Clostridia > TANB77 > CAG-508 > CAG-793. The sequence continues at coordinate 1,010 of CANQLM010000033.1, forward strand.
TAATAGCTATATATTTTAATTATTTTCTTTCCATCCGTTAATGTTTGCTCTCTTTATTGCCCCTATGATTCCTGCCCTAACATTTTTATTTTTCTTTTCAAATTCTTTAAGTAAATTTAATGCGTATTCTCTTGAAGTTTGCCCATCCATAGGACATACTTTAGGCATTATCTCAATTTTAGAATTTTTTACGAAGCTTCTTGTCATTTTCTCTGTAACATAAATTAATGGTCTTATTACTGTCATCTCCGACCTATCCATATAGCTAATAGGTGAAAATGTACTAATATTTCCTGCATAGATTATATTTATTAAGAATGTTTCTAGCACATCATCTTCATTATGACCTAATGCTATTTTATTGCAACCATTTTCTTTAGCTATTGAGTTTAACATTCCTCTCCTTAAGTTAGCACATAAAGAGCATGGATTTTTTTCTTCTCTTTCTTCAAAGACAATTTCTTTAATATTTCCTGGTACAACAATTAATTGAACATCTATATCTTTACAGATTTTTTCTAGTATTTTTGTATCAAATCCATCAAATCCAGGATTTATTGTAAGAGCAATAAATTCAAATTTTTTTGGATAAAAAATTTTTAATGCTTTAAGTGCATATAGCAATGTTATTGAGTCTTTTCCCCCTGATAATGCAACTGCTATTTTGTCGCCATCTTCTATCATATTATAGTCTTCAATTGCTTTTCTCACTTTTCCTAATAATTTTTGAATTTCTTTATTCCACAACTTTCTTCATTGCCTCCGTTAGTCTTTCTAATTTTTCATCAGCATCTTTTGAGTTTTCTCCTCTTACTCCCATATAAAATTTGATTTTTGGTTCTGTTCCAGATGGTCTTACACAACACCATGCTTTGTCTGATAAATCATAATATAACACATTTGATGTTGGTAAATCTGTTGCTGATTTTTCTCCATTTGCTTTTACTATTGTGTGTTCTTTATAGTCTCTTACTTCTAATACTTCAAAATCTGCAAGCATTTTTGGTGGATTATTTCTTATTCTTTCCATAGTTGCTTTTATTTGTTCTGCACCATCAGCTCCTTTTAAAACTATTGAGATTTGTCCTTCTTTATAGTAACCGTATTTTTTGTAAATGTTATTCATTTGCTCCCATAAAGTTATTCCTTTAGTTTTATAATAAGCTGTTGCTTCGCAAAGTGCCATAACTGCTGATATTCCATCTTTATCCCTTGCATGAGGACTGATTAAGCATCCATAACTTTCTTCAAATCCAAATTGATAACTATATGTATTTTGCTCTTCAAATTGTCTTATTTTTTCTCCTATCCATTTGAATCCTGTTAATGTTTCATATACTTTTAATCCATAATTTTCAGCTATTGCTTTTGCCATATCTGATGATACTATAGTTGTAATAAATGCTCCATTTGATGGTAAAATTCCTTTTTCTTTCTTTTGTGAAAGTTCATATTCTGCAATTAATAATGCTGACATATTACCTGTATAAGGAATATATTCTCCATTTTCGTCTTTTGAATAAACTCCTAATCTGTCTGAGTCTGGGTCTGTTGCTAAAACTACGTCTGCATCAACTTTTTCAGCAAGTTCTAATGCTAATTTAAATGCTTTTTTATCTTCTGGATTTGGATAACTTACTGTTGGAAAATCTCCGTCTGGCTTTTCTTGTTCAGGTACAACATATACATGTGTAAATCCTAATTCTTTTAAAACTCTTTGTACTGGTATGTTTCCTGCTCCATGCAAAGGAGTATAAACTATTCTTATATCATCTTGAGCTTGTTTTATTGCTTCTGGATTTAATACTAGAGATTTTAATGTATTTACAAATTTGTCATCAATTTCTTTACCTATTTCTACATATAATCCTTTTTCTACGGCTGTCTCTTTTTGCATTGTTTTTATTTGAGAAAAATCAGTATTATTTACTTCGTCTATTATTTGCTTATCTTTTGGTGGAATTATTTGTGCTCCATCATCCCAATATACTTTATATCCATTGTATTCTGGTGGATTATGACTTGCTGTAATCATAATTCCTGCTGTACATTTTAATTCTCTTACTGTAAATGATAGTTCAGGAACTGGTCTTAATGATTCAAATACATATGTTTTTATTCCATTAGCATTTAAACATAAAGCCGCTTCTTCGCTAAATTCTTTTGACATATGTCTAGAGTCATAAGCTATTGCAACTCCTTTTTCTTGAGTTCCTTCTTTTAAAATAAAGTTTGCTAGTCCCTGTGTTGCTCTTCCTACAGTATATTTATTCATTCTATTTAGTCCTGCTCCAATTACTCCTCTTAAGCCTGCAGTTCCAAATTCAAGTTCCTTATAAAATCTATCTTCAATTTCTTTTTCATTTCCTTTTATTTGTTCAAGTTCTCTTCTTGTTTCTTCATCAAAAGTAGGGTTATTTAACCATTCTTCATATTTTTTTAATATTTCTTCCATATATACATTATTCTCCTTATATAATATATTTAGGGTTTAAAGATACCCAAAACTTCATATTATGTCACTTCCGTGATATAATTTTTATTTTATAAGCATAAGAAAGAAAATAAGTTATTTCTTATTTTCTTTCTTTTTTAATTATTTATTTTTTGCTATGAAAATCTAAGTATAATTTTCTAGCTGTTTCAGGGCTATCTACTCCCTCTGCATTTTTAACAGGTGCAAATTCTTCTTCTCTTTTAACTCTCAAAATTGCTAGGTTGTCCAAAGATTCAAATGCATCAAACAAAAATGCTTCGAATTTATAAGCATTTGGTGTTTCTGGTTTTACTACATTACCATCTTTATCAATATATTTTGCCTTTTTGAATGCAATATGGTAAGGAAGCGCTTTTTGGCTTACTTTTTCAACTGCTTTAATATTGAATAAATTACATAATATATGTGATTCACCATATTTTAGTTCACCATTTTCATCTGTTTCTTCAGCCATTTCAGGAGTTATTTCAGAATATTCTATAACTGATGGTCTTCCATTTCTCTTACAAAATACTCCAACTTTCTCGTGAGGATTTGCTTTTACTAAGCTTTTTCCTGCTGCTAAAACATTTTTCTTTACTGATAATCCTACAAGTATAGGATCTACTGGCTTTACTAATACGTTATCAACTCCACCAATAAATACCCATTCAATTCCTCTTGCTTTCATATCATATACTATGCCTTCTTTAAGCATTGAATTAAAGATTCCTCCATGTCCATCAGCTGCTTGTTTAATTTTATGATTTTCATCAATTAAAACTTTTCCATCAGTTGATATCATTGGAAGTTTTCCTTGTTTGAAAAATGTTACATTTTTCTTTGGATATCCAAAATAATTATGATTTTCGAAGAAATCTACTGTTTGCTTATTATTTTCTTCGCTTGTCATTATGTACCAAGGAATTTCAACATCAAAGTCCTGCTTTGCTTTTATTAATACATCTGTAAGAATTTCAAATATTGATTTGTGTGTATCTAATCCTAAATCAAATGTGCCTTTGGGACCAGTGTGTCCTAGTCTTGTTCCTTGTCCTCCTGCCATTGTAACAACGGCTAATTTTCCTTTTTTGATTTGCTCTGTTCCTATTTTGTTTAGTTCATCGTATTCTTCTTTTGTTAATTTTGATTTGTCAACATATTCGATAGGTTCAATCTTCGAATCTGCAAAATTTGGCTTTTCTTTACTTTTTTCATATAATGTTTTTACTTGGTTAAAATCAATTGTAAGTATACTATCTAAAAAATCATGTTTTTGGTTTTCATCAGTAAGTCTATTATATTCATCTAGTAATTGTTCCTGGCCATACTTTGCTAACGTTTGCTTTACTTGCTCTAATTTTTCGTCCATTTTTTTCTCCTTTGCCATTTATTTTTTTCTGGCTTCGGCCACGATAGACACTTCATGCCATTCACATCTAAAAATGATACACAAGTTTTTTTAGATACATATTATAATATACCATAATAAAAAATTAGTCAATTACTTTTTCTCCTGTTGTAAATAAAATTTTGTCACTTTTACTTATAATATCCTTCATATAAAGTTTTTGATAAGCAAAATTATAACAATTTATTATTTTAGCATTAGTATTTTTTTGCAAATTCTCTAAAATATATTCATTTGCCTCTCTAATATAATCTAAATTCCCCTGAACTATAAAAATATTGTTTTTTGCTAAATTAATTTCTTTTTTTAAAATATCTTTTGTTACTTTAAAATTTATATCTTTAGTATTATCTATATTATATTTATACTTATCTATTAATACATTTAATTCATCTTCTATTTCATCTTGCATAAAAGTCGTTACTTTTGATTTTTTTGCATTTTTTTCTTTTAAATATTCTAATAAAATTATACTTAAATGATATTTACTTGCATAAAAATTGCACAATTTCTCCACTTTCATCTCCATTCTCCTTTCTTGGTAAATATTACCATTATATTACAAAAATGTCAATAGTATTACACAAAAATTATATACAAAATTTCGACATAAAAATTTTTCCACAAATGTATATTTTTATTTTTTTAGGTAATAATTTTATTAAATAGAAATTTATTTTAGAAAGGATTTGTATAATGAATAAAAATTTAAAATTTAATAATAAACACTCTATTATACGAAAAAATATGCTTACTCTTATTCTACTTTTTACTTTATTTTTAGGTTTAAGTGCAGTATCTTATGCAAAATCGGTATCTAGTGGGCTTGCGAATAATGTTTTTAGATTACATGTACTTGCTAATAGTAATTCAGAGGAAGACCAAAATTTAAAGTATAAAGTAAGAGATGAATTAATTAATTATATGAATAATATATGTAGTAATTTATCAAATAAACAAGATGTTATAGATGTAGCTTACAGCCATTTAAACGATTTTAAAGAAGTTGCTTTAAATGTTATAAAAGAGAATGGATATAATTATAATGTAGAAATTGAAATTGGCAATTTTGAATTTCCTACAAAAACTTATGGTGATATTTCACTTCCCGCAGGATTTTATGATGCTTTAAGAGTAAAGATTGGTAAAGCAGAAGGTCAAAACTGGTGGTGTGTAATGTTTCCTCCTTTATGCTTTGTTGATGTAACTTCTGGTGTTGTTCCTGAAGAATCAAAAGAGAATTTACAGGAAAATCTTTCTGATGAAGAATATTCTATCGTTTCAGATGATAACGTTTTTACACATTTCAAATTTAAAATAGTTGAATTATTTAGGAATTTCGGTCTAAAAGTAGCAAATAACTAATGCTTATACAAGTCATAAGATTTAGGGTAGTATAATAACTATACTACTCTATTTTTTATAAAAGTAAATTTATTAAAAAATCTTGTAAATTTACTTATAATGTGTTATATATAAGTTGATTTATTACGACTGGGGGAATTAGGATTGGAAAAGTTTGTAATAGAAGGAAATACAAGATTATGTGGAGAAGTTGAGATTAGCGGTGCTAAAAATGCTGCTGTGGCTATTTTACCTGCTACTCTTTTAATAGATGGTATTACTACTTTAGAAAATGTACCCAATATAAGCGATGTTAAAATTATATGTGAAATTTTATGTTCTTTAGGTGCAAAGGTAACATGGACTGATATTCATACTGTAGTAGTTGATTCTACAAATCTAACTTGCACTCATGCACCTTTAGAAATGACAAGTAAATTTAGAGCCTCATATTATCTTTTAGGTGCACTTCTTGGAAGGTGTAAAGATGTTGAAGTAGGTCTTCCTGGAGGATGTAATTTAGGAGCACGACCTATTGACCAACATATTAAAGGTTTTGAAGCCTTAGGTGCTGAAGTTGAATATGGACAAGGTAAAATAAATGCAAAAGCTGATGAACTAATTGGTAATTCAATTTATTTTGATGTTGTATCAGTTGGCGCAACTATTAATTTAATTTTAGCTTCTGTTTTAGCTAAAGGAACTACTGTTTTAGATAATGTTGCAAAAGAGCCTCACATTGTTGACGTTGCTAATTTTTTAACAACTGTAGGCGCAGATATAAGAGGTGCTGGAACTGATGTTATAAAAATAAATGGTGTTGAAAAATTAACTGGCAATCATACTTATTCAATTGTTCCTGACCAAATAGAAACTGGAACTTTTATGCTAGCAGCTCTTGCTTCTAAAGGTGATATTTTAATTAAAAATTGTATATATGAACATATGGACTGTTTATCTGCTAAAATATTAGAAATGGGCGGAAAAATTGAAAACTTTGGTGATTCAATTAGAGTATATTCTGATAGCAAAATTCATCCAACTAATATAAAGACTCTTCCATATCCAGGTTTTCCTACTGATTTACAGCCTCAAATTGGAGTTGCTTTATCTATTGCAGATGGTACAAGCATTATAAACGAAAGTATTTGGGATTCAAGATTCCAATATACAAATGAGTTAAATAAAATGGGAGCTAAAATTACCTCTCAAGGTAAAACTGCAATTTTTGAAGGTGTCGAAAAACTTACAGGCGCTCCTTTATATGCTTCTGACCTACGTGCAGGTGCAGCACTTTTAATTGCTGGAATTATTGCTGATGGTAAAAGTGAAATTTATAACATTCATTATATTGATAGAGGTTATGAAAACATAGAAGAAAAACTTAGAAAATTAGGTGCAAAAATCGAAAGAATAAACGAAGAATAGGATAAAACATTATGTTTAAATTTTGTAATTTATATAGTGGTAGTTCAGGAAATTGCTCTTTTGTAGAAACTGATAACACAAAACTTTTAGTTGACTGTGGAGTTTCTTCTAAAAAATTAGAAGAAGCTCTTAATTCAATTGGCTCAAGTTTAAATGATATTAATGGTATTTTAATATCTCATGAACATTCAGACCATATTAAAGGTTTAGCTACAATTTGTAAAAAATATAATATTCCTATTTATGCAAATAATCCTACTTTTACAAATATGAAATTAAATATATCAGAAGATATAAAATATAAATTTAATACAAATGAAAAATTTGAGATTGGCGATATTAAAGTATTTCCATTTTCTATTCCTCATGATGCTGCAGAACCTTGTGGTTTTAATTTATTTCACGATAATAAAAAAATTACTATTGCAACAGATATAGGTCATTTAGATAATAAAATACTAAAAAATTTAGATGAAAGTAGTTTTCTATTATTAGAATCTAATTATGAACCAAATATGTTAAAATGTTCAAAATATCCATATATGTTAAAAAAACGTATTTTAGGCCCTAATGGTCATTTATCAAATGATGAGGCTGGGTTTGCTATTTCTGAACTTTTGAAGCAAGGTGTAAATAATATTATGTTAGGACATTTAAGTGAACAGAATAATTTTCCAGAATTAGCTTATCAAACTGTTATGAATAGCATAATTTCTAAAAATATTGATGTAAATCACTTAACTCTTCAAGTGGCTGATAGATATAAACCTAATAATGTAATTAATCTTTAATAAATAAGGAATGTTGTATGTTAAAAATAAATATTTTATGTATAGGAAAAATCAAGGAACAATATCTAAAAGATGCTATAAATGAATATTCCAAAAGATTATCTAAATATTGTGATTTAAATATTATTGAACTTGTTGATATCTCTTTGCCTGAAAAAATTAATTTATCTATCGAAAATCAAATAAAAGATGCCGAAAGTATGCAATTAATAGAGCATATTCCAAAAGGAAGTTATACTTGTTGTTTAGATTTAACTCGGTAAAAGTTATACTTCTGAAGAATTTGCTAAAAAAATTGACGATATTAGTTTGATAAATAGTTCTATTACTTTTATTATTGGTGGTTCTTTGGGAATGAATGAAAAATTAAAAAATTTATGCAATGAAAAAATATGTTTTTCTAAAATGACGTTTCCTCACCAATTAATTCGAGTTTTTCTTTTAGAGCAAATTTTCAGAAGCTTTAAAATTTTAAACAATGAAAAATATCATCATTAATATATAATAAGTTTGTAGAGGAAAATACATCTTTTTTTAGGGGCACTATTAAGAAGTTAATTTTTTTGAAATAAGTCTTTACCTTTTTAAGGTACAATAGAAAATGGAGGTGACTTATCCTTCCTCTACAAAAATAAAAACTTTTTTAAAATTATTTTGGATATTATTTTAGAAATAATTTTTCTGACTAAATAATATATAGAACAAAATAATACAATATAATAAATCATTTTCTTCCTTTTTGCAATTTATGTTTATATGTTACACCAATTTTTTCCAAATGTCAACAAAAACTTATCGCCTTTATTCGACATTTTTTTCATTTTATTATGCATATTGCAGTAATTATACTTACTAAATCTGCTATTATAGCTGGTATAATTACATTTCTGCTTTTCTTTGCTTTAATTGAATTCATATAAACTGCTATTACATAAAAAGTTGTTTCAGATGCTGCCATTATGGTCGCAGCAATCATTCCTATTCTTGTTTCTGTTCCAAATTTACTTATAATATCAGTTGCTAATGCCATAGATGCACTTCCTGAGATAGGTTTTATTAGTGCTAGAGGTATTATTTCAGAAGGTACATTAAAGTTTTTAATTATATTTCCAATAAATTTAGCAAAAAAATCTAATAGTCCTGAATTTCTTAACATTCCTATTGCTAAAAAAATTCCAATTAATGTGGGAAACATTTTTAATGTCATCTCTATTCCCTCTTTTGCCCCTTCACAAAATAAATCATAAACTTTTTTATTTTCTACTAATCCACAAAAAATAATTATTGCAATAATTAATGGAATAATTACTGCTGATATATAAATCATACTTTTTTTCTCCTTAATAATATTTTTGTTACTATTACACCTGTCAAGGTTCCTGCTATTGTTGATATCCAAATTGGAATAATTATATTTGATGGGTTTGGTGAACCTAGTGCTACTCTTATTGCTATTACTGTGGTTGGAATTAATTGTATTGATGTAGTATTTAATACAATAAGCATTATCATTGAATTAGATAATTCATCTTTTTTCCTATTTTCTTTTTGCAATTCTTCCATTGCTTTTAATCCTGCTGGTGTTGCTGCGTTTCCTATTCCTAAAAAATTTGAAACAGTATTGATAGAAATTGCCTCCATTGCTTTTTTATTATTTTTTGAATCTGGATAAAGCCATTTTAATATTGGATTTAATATTTTTATTAATAAATTCATTATTTTTGTTTCTTTAATTATTTTCATTAAACCGCACCATAAGCACATATTTCCAACGAGTGTAAGTGATAGTGTTACTACATCTGAAACTGAAGAAAAAATCGAATTATTTAAATTTTGAATATTTCCATTTAAAATTGAAAATAAAAATGATAATAATATTAAAATTGGCCATAAATAATTCAAAATAATTACCTCCTTTTTAATATATATGTCCATAAAAAAAAATATACCTAATATTTTTAGATATATTTTTTATTTTTAATTTTTATTATTTTTTAATTATTTTTCTATTTTTTTTATTTATTTTTATATTTTTTTTTAATTTTTTTATTATTTTTTTATAAAATATTGATAAATTTCATTTTTGTTTACATTTCTATCTTTTGCAATTTTTTTAATTATTTCTTTTTTTTCTAATCCATTATTTTCATAAAATTTATAATGTTCTTCTAGTGATAAATTATTTAATTTAATTTCTTGTTTTATTTTTTCACCATTAATTAAAATAATATATTCACCTTTTGGATTTTCTATTTTTTCTAAAACTTCTGTAATTTTACCTCTAATAAATTTTTCATGAATTTTGGTAAGTTCTTTAGCCACAACAATATTTCTGTCTCCTAATAATTCTTTTATTTCATTTAATGTTGAAATTAATCTATGTGGTGCTTCATAAATAATCACTGTTTTTCCGTCATTTTTAATTTCTTCAAATTTTTCTTTTCTTAATTTTTTATTTATAGGCAAAAATGCATAAAAACTAAATTCTTTCGTGTCTAATCCAGAAGCTATTAATGCATTTATAAGTGCACAAGCACCTGGTATAGGTATTACTTCTATTTCATTTTTTATTGCCTCTTTTACAACTTCTTCTCCAGGATCAGAAATTGCAGGAGTTCCAGCATCAGTAACTATAGCAATATTTTCGCCATTATTTAATTTTTCAATTAAAACACTAGTTTTTACATCTTCATTATGTCTGTGATAACTAATTAATGGTTTCGTTATTTGTAAATGATTTAATAATTTTAATGTCTGTCTTGTATCTTCTGCTGCAATTAAATCAACTTCTTTTAATATTCTTATAGCTCTCAATGTTATATCTTCTAAATTTCCTATTGGAGTTGCTACTAAATATAATTTTCCTTTTTCCATATAATCCTCTTTATTATTTATAAATTTTTAAAATTTCATCTGTATAGCTTCCATCTAAATTGTATATAATTAGTGGTTTTTCTATTTTTAAAAAAGTACCTGCTCCTTTTATTGCTTTAATTAAGACTAAATTTGATTGTTCATTTATATTAGAATAAACAAATCTCATTCTTTTAGGCTCTAATTTATATTTTCTCATATTTTCAATTAATTCAGATAGCCTGTCCGTTCTATATACAATATAAAATGAGCCATTATCTTTTAATAATTTATTAGAAACCTTTAACCAATTATCAAGGCTTGCTGTTGTCTCATATCTTGAAATTTTTTGTTTTTCATTTTTATTATTAATTCCAGTTCCTAATTTTTTATATGGCGGATTTGTAACTATTGCGTCAAATGAATTATTTTCTAATTTTATTTTATTTATATCTTCATTAATTATTTCTATAATATTTTCTAATGAATTTAATTTAACACTTCTATTAGCCATTTCTGCAACTTCTTGTTGTATTTCAATTCCATATATTTTTTTTGCATTTACCTTTTTGCTTAATAAAATTGAAAGTATTCCTGTCCCAGTTCCTAAGTCGACTATTTTAGCTTGCTTTTTTATATCTCTTGCAAATTCAGTAAGTAGAACACTATCAACTCCAAAACAAAAACCTTCAGTATTTTGTATTATTTTTAAACCTTCATAATTTAATTCATCAATTCTTTCCATAATATATTAATTATACCTCAAATTTTGGTAAATTTCAATATTTTGAGTTTACCAAGTATTTAAGGTATAATTTATTTTAAAATATATTTAATTTTTTTATTAAATCATATTTTATGATTTAGAAAATATTTCTTTTAGTCCATCTTTTGTTTCGCCATTTATTGTGAATTTTACTCCATTTATTTCAGTAAACTCTGTCATAGTATTCACAATAGAATAAATAGCATTTGTGCCACTAGCGTTTAAAAATTCTGGAGATAAATCTACATATAAAACACCTTTTTCTAAATTAACACTATTTATTTTTGTTCCTTCTGGAATTGGATTATTTAGGTCATCTATTTTAGGTCCTTCAATTAGTAATTTTAATACATATTCATATGGAGCATCTATTAATTCTTTAGAGTCAACCTTTCTTTGCTCTTTTGCAATTATTCCTGAAATTTTATCCTCAAAATATAAATTTATTGTAGTTTGTCTAGTTTCTTCTTCTGAAATTTCAGGTTCTGGCTGAATTTCAGTAATGTTTTCCACATTATTTTCAACTTCTGTGGATACACAACATGCAATTAATATAACTGCAATAATAATTATTAAAATAGTAATAATTATTTTTTTCTTCATATTATTTTTTTCCTTTCATTAAGTGCACTTTTTATTTTTCATTAAATAATATGAAGCTCGTCTTTATTTTATAACTATTTAAATTGATTTTTATTTTATAGTAACCATATTTATTGACAAAGCATATAATTATTTATAAAATATATCCATACAAAATTTATGGAGGATTTATGAATACTAGTTTTACACCAAAGGAAACTTACGCTAGAATTTCAGATATAAGTATTGACTATTTAAAAAATGATTTAGATATTAAAGGACTTATTTTTGATTTAGATGGAACTTTAAGAATTAATAAAGTAGTTTCTGTAGATACTATGAATTTTATAAAAAATGCAAAAAATACTGGTTTTAAAATATCAATTTTAAGCAATAATCCACACGTTAGTAATACAATTTTAAGAACACTTAATATAACCACTTCAAAAGAATTTGCTTGTAAGCCTTTAAAAAAGCCATTTTTAAATATGGCTAAAAGAATGAAACTTAATCCAAATAGAATTGCTGTTATTGGTAATAGTAGGCTTTCTGATATCTGGGGTGCCAATCGTGCTGGTATGTATTCAATCTACATACAGAATTTTAATAGTTATTTTTTCAAAAGAAAAATTGAAAATAGTTTAAAGAATATTGGTATAAAACAAATAAAAGATTAATTATATTAGTTATAAACTAAATAATTAATCTTTTTTGTTGGCGGAAGTGAGAGGATTTGAACCTCCGCGGCCCTTACGAACCCTAGCAGTTTAGCAAACTGCCCCCTTCAACCA
>CANQLM010000034.1 GCA_947624735.1 uncultured Clostridia bacterium
TAGCTAATATACTAAAAGAAGAAAAATAAAAAGGAGGCAATTAATGAAAGATTTAATTGAAATAAGATGGCACGGAAGAGGCGGACAAGGAGCTAAAACTGCGTCATTATTACTAGCAGATGCTGCATTTAATACTGGAAAATACATACAAGGCTTTCCTGAATATGGACCAGAAAGAATGGGAGCACCAATAACAGCATACAATAGAATAAGTACAACCCCAATTAGGGTACATAGCAATATTTATGAACCAGACTATGTAGTAGTTGTTGACGATACACTTTTAAGTGCAGTAGATGTAACAGCAGGATTAAAAGAAGATGGAGCAATAGTAATTAACACAACAAAATCTATAGAAGAAATTGCACCACTTCTAAATGGATACAAAGGAAGTGTTTACACAATTGATGCAAAAAAAGTATCAGAAGAAGCACTTGGAAAGTATTTCCCTAATACACCAATGCTTGCAGCAATAGTAAAAGTTACAGAAATAATGCCAGAAGAAGATTTCTTAAGAGATATGGAAGGTTCATTTAAGCATAAATTTGCAAAAAAACCAGAAGTAATTGATGGAAATATGAAAGCATTAAGTTTAGCTTTAGAACAAATCAAAAAAATACAATAAAGATTTAAGAATAAAAAACGAGGAGGAAAATATGAATATAGATAAAAATACGCCTTGGCAAGAAATGACACATGGTGGAACAATATATGATTCAGGTAATGCAAGAGAATTTAAAACAGGAGACTGGAGAAGTATCAAACCAGTATATATTAGTGAAAAATGTAAACAATGTGGACTTTGCTTTCCAGTATGTCCAGATGATGCAATACCAGTAGGAAAAGACCAATTAAGAAAAGACTTCAATTATGATTACTGCAAAGGATGTGGAGTATGTGCAAAAGTTTGCCCATTTGGAGCAATAGAAATGAAAGAGGAGGAAAAATAATATGAGTATTAGAGAACGTCTTAGTGGAAATGAAGCAACAGCCTATGCAATGAAACAAATAAATCCAGATGTAGTTGCAGCTTTCCCAATAACACCATCAACAGAAATTCCACAATATTTTTCAAGCTATGTTGACAATGGTATGGTAGACACAGAATTTGTTGCAGTTGAAAGTGAGCACAGTGCAATGAGTGCTTGTATAGGAGCAGAAGCAGCAGGAGCAAGAGCAATGACTGCAACATCAGCAAATGGTCTAGAATATATGTGGGAAATGGTACAAATAGCATCAAGTTCAAGACTTCCAATAGTTATGGCTTTAGTAGATAGAGCAATCTCTGGACCACTTAATATTCATTGCGACCATACAGATGCAATGTCAGTTAGAGATAGTGGCTGGGTAATGCTTTTCTCAGAAACAAATCAAGAAGCATATGATAATATGATTATGGCACATAGAATAGCTGAAAATAAAGATGTTATGCTTCCACTTATGGTATGTCAAGATGGATTTATAACATCACATGCCATTGAAAATATAGAACTTCTTGAAGATGACAAAGTAAAAGAATTTGTTGGAACATACAAACCAGAACATTATCTTTTAAACAAAAATGAGCCAATAGCAGTAGGACCAATGGATTTACAACCATATTTAACAGAACATAAAAGACAACAACACGAAGCTATGGAAAATGCAAGAAGAGTTATAACAGAAGTTGCTAATGATTTTGAAAAAATGACAGGAAGAAAATATGACTTCTTTGAAGGATATCATTTAGAAGATGCAGAATATGTAATTGTTTGTATGAACTCAACTGCAGGAACTGTAAAAAATGTTGTAGACAATTTAAGAGCAAATGGAGTAAAAGCAGGACTTTTAAAAGTAAGAGTATTTAGACCATTCCCAGGAGAATTAATTGCAAAAGCTTTAGAAGGTAAAAAAGCAGTAGCTGTACTTGATAGAGTTCCACTTTTAAATGGTACAGGCGGACCATTATATGAAGATGTAGTTTCATCAATGTTTATAGAAAATGTACATGTACCAACAGTAAACTATTCTTATGGAATTGGTGGTAGAGATGTTACAGAAGAACAAATACATAAAGTATACCAAGACTTACAAAGTATGCAAGATATGAAAGATACATTTAGATTTTTAGGATTAAGAGAAAAATAATAAATAAGTGTTAAATTTAAGCACAAAGAATGGAAAATAAATAAGTGCTAATTTTAGTACATAGAAAGGAATAATAAATATGTATAATGTTAAAGAAGTAGTTGCAAATAAACCATCAAGGTTTACTGCAGGACATAGAATGTGTGCAGGATGTGGAGCACCTGCAGTTGCAAGAATGATATTACGTGCAGTAGATGAAAATGACCATGTTGTTGTATCAAATGCAACAGGATGTATGGAAGTATCAACTTGTATTTATCCATACACAGCTTGGACAGATTCATATATACATACAGCATTTGAATCAGCATCTGCAGCAGAATCAGGAGCAGAAGCAGCATATAAATCATTGAAAAAACAAGGAAAACTTCCAGAAGACCAAAACACTAAATTTATAGTATTTGGTGGAGATGGAGGAACATATGATATAGGTATTCAAAGTCTTTCAGGAGCAATGGAAAGAGGTCATGATATGACTTATGTATGCTATGATAATGGAGCATATATGAATACAGGAATTCAACGTTCATCTGCAACACCAAGATTTGCAGACACAACAACATCTCCAGCAGGAAGCGTAATACCTGGAAAAATGCAACCAAGAAAAGATTTAACCGAAATAATGGTAGCACATCATCTTCCATATGTTGCACAAACAGCAGCTTTTGCAAATTTTAAAGATTTATATGAAAAAGCAGAAAAAGCTATAAATACTAAAGGTGGTAAATTCTTAAACGTGTTAGCACCATGTCCTAGAGGATGGGGATATGCAACAGAAGATTTAATGCTATTAAATAAATTAGCAGTAGATACTTGTTGGTGGCCATTATATGAAGTAGAAAATGGGGTATACCACATAACATATAAACCAGCTAAAAAGTTACCAGTAGAAGAATTTTTAAAACTTCAAAAACGTTTCAGACATTTGTTCAAACCAGGAAATGAATGGATGATTGAAGAACTTCAAAAAGAAGTTGACTTAAGATGGAACGAACTTTTAGCAAAAGAAGAAATGACAAATAAACAATAATTAAAAACAAAAATTTAATAAATCCAAAATGTTAAAATAAGATTTAGCATTTTGGATTTTTTTTGTTAATGTCAAGTGAAAAAAGTAAATGCAATTTGTAAGGGATTTTTTGTTAAATAAAAAATGATATAAATAAAAAATGAGAGAAAACCACTTGCCAAAAACTCCATTTTATAATATAATTTATACTTGAATTTTAAAGTAAAATTTTTGCGCTTGGAGGAACTAAAATAAAGTGGTAATAAAATCAAGTATTTTAGACGAACTAAAGAATTCTACTACAACAGAAGATGCAGAAAAAGCAAAAAATTTAATAAATAAACAAGCAATTACAATAACAAAAGTTACATATGCAAACGAAAACACTTTTTCTGTTCATGCTGATATAAAAGGAAAACACGGATTTTACAATACTTATATTAGTGCGAAAAATGGAGAGATTGAAGACTTAAGGTGTACATGCCCAGAATATGAATCTACATATGGTACGTGTAGACATATTTTAGCGACCGCTATTGAATTTGACAGTAACTCATCATACGCAAGACTATTTGCAGGAGAAGACAAGGGCATAGCAAATAATAGAAATAAAAAAATAAATAATGAAAAATATAGAATATATAGACAAATGATTAGTTCTTTTTATGAGGAAGAACAGACACAAAAAAATGAAGAAAAATATATAGGCGAAAAAGTTAAATTAGAGCCAATAATCATATATAAACAAAATTCTAAAGAGTTAAAATTAGAATTTAAAATCGGAAACAAGCAATTATATAGAATAAAAGACTTGTCAGAATTTTATGACAGAATGCAAAATAAAACAAAATATAGGTATGGTTTAAAGCTAGATATTGTTCATACTAGAGATGTATTTGAAGATGATAGTCTTCCATTACTTGACTTTGTTATGAAATATGCAGAAATTTTAAAATATACAAATCAAACAAGTGATAAATTTTATACAAACTCATTAAATAATTCTTATATAGTTTTATCTAATACAGGACTAGATGAATTTTTTGATTTAGTTAATGGAAAAGAAGTTGAATTTGAAACAGAATATAGCACAGATAAAGTAAAATTTGTGGAAAACGAACCAGAAATCAACTTCAAAATTGTAAATAAAAATAATGAAGATTATGCAATAACAACCAATGAAGATATATTCGCATATTCAAGTTTACAAGGAAAAGATTATATATATTTTCTAAGAAATAATAAACTTTATAGATGCTCTTTTGAATTTGAAAAAACAATATTAAAATTATTAAATATATTTAGAGTGAACTTTACTAAAGAAATAGAATTCAGAAAAGAAGAATTTGCAGATTTCTATTCGTTGGTTATGCCAAAAATAAAAAACTATGTAAATACGGAAGAGATAAATCCAGCAGAATTAGAAATGTATAAGCCAAAAGAACTTAAAGTTAAAGTATATTTAGACTATTTATCAAATGGATTTGTAACAGCAGATATTAAATTTGAATACGAAGATTTTGAATTTAATCCATTTGAACAAGTTGACTCAAGTATTCCAAGAAATGCAATACAAGAATCAAAAGCATTAGATAAGTTTAAAAATTCAGGATTTATGCTTGACTCTAATAAAAAATTAGTATTGGCTAATGATGATTATATTTATGAATTTTTAAGTGAAGGAATTAACGAATATATTGCACAATTTGATGTTTTAGCAACAGAAGAATTCAGAAAAAAACAAATAACTTCACCAAAAATAAATTCAATAGGAGTTAGATTAGAGAATAATTTATTAAGTGTTGATTTATCAGGAATTGATTTAAGTGCTCAAGAAATTGAAGAAATAATGAAAAGGTATAAACTTAAAAAGAAATACTATAAGCTAAAAAACGGCAATTTTCTTGATTTAACTGAAAATGAAACACTTGAAGTAATTGATAAACTTGCAGAAGGAACAAATACAAGTTATAAAGAATTAATAAGCGGAGAATTGAAATTACCAGTATATAGAGGACTATACCTAGATAATATATTGAAAAAACATAACTTGTTAGTAAAGCAAGGAGATAATTATAAAAAATTTATAGACAATATTTATACAAGACAACTTCCAGAAAATTTTGAACTTCCTAAAAGCTTAAAAGCAGACTTAAGAGAATATCAACAAGTAGGAGTAAAATGGCTAAATAATTTAGATATATATAATTTAGGTGGAATACTAGCAGACGATATGGGACTTGGAAAAACAGTTCAAGTTTTAGCTATAATTATGCAATATATAGAAAATACTAAAAGGACAGAAAGAAAGCCAATATTAGTTGTATGTCCAAGTTCATTATCATTAAACTGGAAAGAAGAAGCAAGTAAATTTACTCCAACATTGAGAACCAAAGTTATTTCTGGAACATCAGAAAATAGAACAAAACTAATAAAAGAAATCGAAAAATATGATGTTGTAATAACTTCATACGACTTATTAAAAAGAGATATAGAAGTATATAAAGAATGTAATTATGACTTTAGATATATAATAGCTGATGAAGCACAATATATAAAAAATAATAGTACGAAAAATGCTAGAGCGATCAAAGAGATAAAAGCAGACACTAGATTTGCATTAACTGGTACACCGATTGAAAATTCTCTTTCAGAATTATGGTCAATATTTGATTTCATAATGCCAGGCTATTTATTTACTTACAATAAATTTAAAACTTTGTATGAAACACCAATTACTAAGGACAAAGATGTTAGTGCAATGACAAAGCTAAAAGCAATGATAGAGCCATTTATTTTAAGAAGAATTAAGGAAAAAGTTCTTACCGAATTACCAGAAAAAACAATTACTGTACTTAATAATGAAATGGATGAAGAACAAAGAAATATTTATGTATCATATATGAAAATAGCAAGAAAAGAAGCAAAAGAAGAAATTGAAATAAATGGAATTCAAAATAGCCAAATAAAAATATTAGCTCTTCTTATGAGATTAAGACAAATATGTTGCCATCCCGGATTATTTATAGATAACTATGAAGGAGAAAGTAGCAAGCTAAATCAATGTATGGAAATAGTAGAAAATGCTGTATCAGGAGGACATAAAATACTTATCTTTTCAGGATATTCATCAATGTTTTGGTATTTGGAAAAAGAACTAAAAGAAAGACAAATTAAATTTTTAAAATTAACTGGTCAAACTAAAGTTGATGAAAGAATGAATCTAGTTAATGAATTTAACAATAATAGCGATGTAAAAGTATTTTTAATATCATTAAAAGCCGGAGGAACAGGACTAAACTTAATTGGTGCAGATATGGTTATTCATTATGATCCATGGTGGAACTTATCAGCAGAAAATCAGGCAACAGATAGAACTTATAGGATTGGACAAAAACGAAAAGTACAAGTCTATAAATTAATTACTAAAAATACAATAGAAGAAAAAATATATAATATGCAAGAACGTAAAGCAAAACTTGCAGATGATATGCTATCAACAAAAGAAACGTTCATAAGCAAATTATCTAAAGATGAAATTATGGATTTATTTGAATAGTTAATATACAATAAACAAATTATAATTCTTTGTGGCTTGTTGTCGCTACGCTCCATTCGCCCTTCGTTTCACTTCGGTTGGTCGCTACGCGCCACTGTCGAATTTATAATTTGTTTATTGTAAATATATATACATAAATTTTTTTAGCCTACTTAATTTTAAAGTAGGCTCGTATTAATTAAAAGGAGAACCAAAAATGATAGTAACTCACAACTATGAAAATTTTGTTAGCGTAATAGGTGGAGGATTAGCGGGAACTGAAGCGGCTTATCAGATTGCAAAAAGAGGCATACCAGTAAAATTATTTGAAATGAGACCTTATAGAACAACTCAGGCCCATACAACAGGAAATCTAGCAGAAATAGTTTGTAGTAATTCCTTAAAATCTAAATTACATACGAATGCATGCGGTTTGCTTAAAGAAGAACTTAATATTTTAGACTCTTTGCTAATTAAAATAGCAGAAGAAACAGAAGTTCCGGCTGGACAAGCTTTGGCAGTTGATAGAGAAAAATTTTCAAAGAGAGTAACAGAAGAAATTGAAAAAAATCCATTGATAGAAATTATTAGAGAAGAGGTAATGGACCCAGCAAATGAAAAAAATTGTTTAAGAAAAATGGTGCATAAAGGAGTAGTTGTTATAGCCACAGGTCCACTTACATCAAGAAGTATGTCTCTTGCAATAGAAAAGTTAATTGGAAGAGAATTTATGCATTTTTATGATGCGTCAGCACCGATTGTAGAAAAAGACTCTATTAATTTTGATATAGCATTTTATGGAGATAGGTATGAACAAGAACGAAAAAAAGATGAATCAGTAGAAGATTGGAAAGAAAGAATAAGTAAAATAGAAAAAGGAAGCTATATAAATCTTCCAATGAACAAAGAAGAATATGAACATTTTTGCAAAGAATTAATAAATGCTGAACTTGCCGAAATACATTATTTTGATAGAAGAGAATTTTTCGAAGGCTGTATGCCTATTGAAACTATGGCAAATAGAGGAATAGACACATTAAGATTTGGTCCATTAAAACCAGTTGGATTTACTGACCCAAGAACTGGCAAAAGGCCATATGCAGTGGTACAATTAAGGCAAGATGATAGCTTAGCAAAACTTTATAACATAGTAGGTTTTCAAACTAATCTAAAATTTGGTGAGCAAAGGCGAGTTTTTGGCCTTATACCAGGTTTAGAAAAAGCAGAATTTGTAAGATATGGCGTAATGCATAGAAATACATTTATTAATTCAACTAATTTACTAGATGAAACATATAATTTAAAATCAAATCATAACGTGTATTTTGCAGGTCAAGTTACAGGAGTAGAAGGCTATGTTGAATCTATTGCATCAGGCTTGCTTGCGGGAATTAACTCAGCAAAAAGATTTAAACAAATGCAAGAATATCTTGAAAATAAAGGAAAATCTACATCAGAGGATATAGAAAATATGCAAAAAATAGAGACTGATAAAATACATTTAAGTGAAATGACTATGATAGGAGCATTAGCAAAATATATATCTACTCCTAATAAAGATTTTCAGCCAATGAATGCTAATTTTGGTATATTACCACCACTTGATGAAAGCATTAAAGATAAAAAAATGAGATACACAAAGTTATCAGATAGAGCAATAGCGGAATTGAAGAAAAATTGTGACAAAATTAATACAATTTTATAGAATTATTACAATTAGATTAAAATTTAGTAAAATGTTTACATAAAATTGACAACAATATAGTATTATGCTATAATATAATTGTCTTATAATATGATTAAAAATATACATTTGATAAATAAAAGGAGAAAACTAATGGAAGAAACTCAGTTTTATAAATTAATTGAAGAAAAAATAAAAAAGAGTGTAGAAAGATTCTCTGATGTTGAAGAAAATAATAGAAGAAATCTAAATGATCCAAGATTACAAAAAGTTAGAGAACTTATAAAGAAATATAGCTGGTTTTATAGAAATGATATTTCCAGCAAATTTGAGTATATTGTCGAAGATGAAAAAACTGGTGATATACTAAAATATAATTTAAAGACTAGAGAAGTATTATTAGAAATTCCAAGTACAGGAAAACATTTATTTTTTAATCCAAGAACTAAATTATGGGAAGAATATACTCCTGAAGAAAATAAACATTTTAACTTAAAAACAGGAAAATGGGAGTATTATAATGATGCTACTGGTGAGTGGACAAGTTTAACTTCTGCAAAGGAAACAGATAAGTCTGAAGAAGATATAAAAATGATTTATGATAAAACTAATAAAACTTTTGTCTATATTACTAAGGATGGAATGGCAATTTACTCTCCAGAAAAACAAATATGGGGAATAAATAAAGAAAATACAAGATATTTTAGTGCATTAGATGGTAAAGAAGTTCAATTAGATATAGAAAAGGGTATATTTGTACATAAAGATGAAGAGATTAAAACTGATAAACCAGAAAAATCAGTTGATTATGAAGAAAATGATGCAGACTTAGAAAGACTTCTTAATCAGTATAATTTATCACCTGAACAAAAAACTCCTGAATCTGAGCAAGATGATGATTTCTCTGTAAAAATACCTAACTCTGAACAAAATCAAAGTAAATCAAAGACATTTTCTTTTAAAGCAATTTGGAATAAAGTTACAGATTGGTTTAGAGGAGGAAAGCCTAAAGTAGCAGGTTATTTAGAAGAAGCAAGAAAACAGGCTGAAAAAGGAATAAAAGAAACACAAGCAAATATAAATAATGGAGTTAATGAAGCTAAAGAACAATTAAACAAAGGAGTTAATATAGCTAAAGAAAAAGTAGCTAGTGCTAAAGAAGGACTAAGTACAGCACAACAACGTCTTGGAGATAATTTTAAGCTTTTATTAAACAATGATGTATCAGATAAACAAAGAAATGTGTATAGAGCGCAAAAATCTGAAAGAAATGTATATAGAGCACAAAAGGCAACAAAACCAGAGATAGAAGAAATTCCTGAAAGATATGTATACAGAGCGTCAAAGGATGCAAATAGACAAGTAGATTCATTAGCCAATAATGAGAGATATGTTTATAGAAAAAGACAAGTATATAGAAGCGAAGAAAGACAAAAACAATTTGAAGAGCAACAAAATAAAAAAGCAGAAAGAAAACTAAAACTTGCGGAATATAAAAGTGGATTGAAATTTAAAGACACAAAAAGAAGTATAGCTTCTTTAGCATTAGTAGGGGTTATGTTTGCAGGAGTATTAGCTTATGTAAATACAAATAGTCATAATATAGACCATAACCAACCAAATCCAACACCAATAAGTGATGTCTCAACTCAAATAGATGATACTGCTGATTCAACTTTTAAAGGTGTTGGTAGGGATTATTTTGAAAATGTTAACGATGTAGTAGATAGTGAACAAAATGAGCAAAAACAAGATGAAGAAAATGTAGATAAAGAAAAAGATAATAATTATTACAATACACATAGCTATTACCAAACAACAGATGACTTGGAGATTACATCAATAGCAAATGGAGATGGAAATAAAGGTGTAGCAAAATCAGGAATATACCAAATATATAATATTGCAATTGTAAAAGATAATAAAATTTTATATACAACAAATTGTGGAGACCTTGATACCTCTAATGATGAAGTTAAAAAACTCTTGGAAGACGGAGGCACTATAATGTTAGCTCTAAAAGTTCCAGGTAGAGATATGGCAATTGGATGGACTCAAGCAGAAAATGCTAGCCAAATGGAAAATAAAGATGTTTCACATGATGATACAGAGCGATAAGATTTAAAATATATAAAGTAGAGAGGAAAAAATGGAGTTAGAAGATTTAAAACAAAAAGTTGGTATAGATAACCAAGAACATCTTGAAGAAATATTTGATGCGATTAATTATCGTGAAACAATATATAAAAAACTTAAGTTGCTTATAGAAAATTTAGGAGACTTATCAATAGGAACTGATAAAGATATAGAGTACGATTATGCTCAAATATTACCACTTATAGATACTATAAAAGAACAAAATGATATTTTAAAAAATTTATCTAAAAGTATGGGGATAGAAACAGAAATTCAAGAATATATTGGAGATATGGAGAAAATTAATCCACAAAAAAATCAAAGTACTCCTATCTCAAGCAATGCAACCTTTGATATGAAGGTTGAAGACGAAATTGATGAGGAAATGATTAGCAAATATCGTAGTCAATTTCCAGAACAGAATCAAAATGATGAAAAGGTTCAGGTAGCTAAGGAAGAGTTTTGGCGCAATATGTCCAACCTTAGATATAGCAAAGAAAGAAGAAAAGAAGCTATAAATAGTTTATTGGATAATATTCAAAAACTGAAGAGCATAAATATTACTTCAATTGAACAAGATACTGAAAAAGGAGATTCTTTAGAAACAAAAATATATAAAGATATATTAATTAACATGTCTGAATTAAAACAATCTAATAACGACTTAAGTAGATTGTTAAAGACTTATGACTTTAGTATTAATCTACCACTACTTAAAGAAGACTTATCTATAGATTTAGAAAATAAAAAAGTAATAAAAAATATTGAAGGTGAAGTAAAAAAAGCTGAACAAAGTTTAAATCAAAGTGGAATGCAAGAAGAAAAAAAGCCAGAAGTAAGTGGAAAAGTAGAATTAAGTGAACAAAATAATAAACAAACTAGAGAAAATAACAGCAATAAAATGAGTAAAGATGAAACTTTAAAGTTTACAGAAGAAATAAAAGACATATATATAGGAAAAAATCCTGAGGTGGGACCATTTAGAGCTGAAGATAAGATATTTTTTGCAAATGCCACAATTGGACAAATAAAAAGAATTTATGGTGATAGATTACCAAAAATGACAGAAGAGCAGGAAAAATTATTTAATGAATATATTAAATATATGGCAAAAAGTGATGGATATTACTTAGAACCAAAATATAGACAAGCATTAAGAAATTTTAAAGATTTTGGATATGATAAAACTCTAAATGAAAATGAACTTAAAGCATTTCTTAATAGTCAATTCTTTAAAAACGGCAATGAAAGAATTGATGATGTAACATTTGATGCGAGATATAAACTACTAATTAAATTAGCCAAAATGCCAGATGAAACTTGGAAAGAAATAGATTCAGCACATAATATGGGATTTGTAAAAGAAAAATCTGGATATAAACAACAAGATAGTAAAACCAATGCTAATATGATGTCAGTAGAAGAAAAAGAAATTGTATCAGAAGATGTAAAATCAGGAATTGTAAATAAACAGCCAGATAAGGAACCTGATGAAAAGAAAAAAGTAGAATCACAACAAGAAAAAGATAATACTCAATCTAATACAAAAACAAACAATTCAAATCCATTGAAAGTTCCTGTTACTAAAATAGTAGTAAAAGGAAATAAAATGTTTGTTGATGGCAAAGAGATGAGTTATGACCCTAATGTTGAATGGTGTGAAATAGGCGAATTACAAGAATTTTTGCAAAAAAGTTATAATATACCTTTATTTGGTGAATCTTTAAAGAAAATGCAAGAAGAATTATTTACAAGAGGTGCAGATGAAAGTGTTAAATTAGACCCAAATATTGTTCTTGGAATTATTAGATCAAGTCTTGAAAATGAAGAATATACGAATAATTCAAACGGAAAAACACAAGATTTAATATTTAAATATCTTGAATATGTATATGGATATTTTGAAAAGGGATCAATTTTTAATAATTTAGATATAACATATAATTTATCAGATAAAAGTGGCTTAAATAAAGAACAAATAAAAAGTTTTAGAGAAGCTATGGAAAAAAGCAAAAACTATGCAACAATAATACCAGAGAAATTTGGATTTTTCAAAAATATTATTCAAAATATTAAAGGCAGAATAACTACATTTATGCAAAGATTTAGTAATAGGCAACCTGCATTAGGAGAGGGAGAAAATAAAGGACAATCATCAAATAATCCATCATCACATAAGATACAACGTACAAAAGAAGAGGGACAATCAAAACAATTTGTAGAAACATATCCACCTGTTTCTAATGAAGAAATTACTGAAATCTTGAATGAAATAAATAAAGAAGAAACAGAAAAAGGTGAAACAAAACAACAAGGACTAGAAAAATAATATTTATTTTGTAAAAACTTAAAATCTAAAAATCCGTAGCAAAAAAAGTAAAAAACGATTGACATTTACATTAATAGATGGTAAAATAGTACTGTTAATTATAATGCGATATTAATGCATTGTAGTTAGCAGTATTTTTATTGTTAAAAAATTATCAATAAAAATATAAATAATAAATAGGAGGTGAAATTTAAGTGCCAACAATTAATCAATTAGTTAGAAAAGGAAGAAAAGCTCCAACAACTAAATCAAAAAGCCCTGCTCTTCAACATGGTTTCAATACTATGAAAAATAGACAAACTAATAGAAGAAGCCCACAAAAAAGAGGCGTTTGTACAGTTGTTAAAACGGTTACACCTAAAAAGCCAAACTCAGCATTAAGAAAAGTTGCCAGAGTAAGACTTTCAAATGGTTATGAAGTAACATCTTATATTCCTGGTGAAGGACA
>CANQLM010000035.1 GCA_947624735.1 uncultured Clostridia bacterium
GAACCCACGGTAGGCTCACACCTACGCCAATTTTCAAGACTGGTGCCATAAACCAACTCGACCACCTCTCCATATTATTGTACATTTTGCTGTAACAGTATTTATAATAACACATTTAGCCTTTTGTTGTCAATAGAAATTTTTATAAATTTTATAATTTGTCAACCATTTGTCAACTAATTAATTTATAGAAATTAATTTGATAAAAAAATTATAGCTTTAATTTTTTTGAAAAATAAAATTTTTAATTTATAAAAATAATTTAAAAAAAATTAATTTTATTTTTTGTTATTATATTTTTTATTTTTTAATTATTTTTATTCAATATCATTTATTTTTTTAATTATTTTTATTTATTATAATTACTTTTTTACAATTTATTTTTTTCTAATTATTTTTTTACATCGTTTATTTTCTTATCGATTTATTTTAAATTATTATTAATTTTTAATTTTTATTTGAATTATTATTTTTATATTATCCAAAAAATATCTTTTTATTAATATTTTTCTAGTATGTTGCTACCATTTTTGTCCAATTAATTAGATGCCACTTTTTAGGTGTTTTTTTGTCTTTATGATATTTTTTTGTAATTTGGAGATTCATATTATAAAAGATAATAACTTAGTCAAAATTTTTTTGATTTTTATTTTTCTTTGATTTCCCAATAGCTTTTTTAATTTTTTGTTTCAAATTAATTGATAATTATTATACGAAAAATCGTTTTAACCTTTTTTATTGTTTTTTCAATGTTTGTCTTTTTAGTTAAGACTTTTTTTCTAATTTTTTAATTTTTTATAACTTTTTAGGCTTTTTTATATTTTTTTCTTATTTTTTTACACAAATTTTTAACTAAATTTCATCTTTTTTTACTTATTTAGATTCTTTTTTTCAACTTTTATATTTCAAAATTTATATTATGTAAATCGTTGTTTATATAATTTTTTATTGATATTATATTTATTTTTTATTGAATTCCCTATACTTTTAAGAATTTTATTTTTCTTTTTTCTCATTTCTTTTTCTTCTTATTTGTTTTATATCTCAATTTTGTATTTTGTCTTTTTGACTAGTTATATATTTTTTCTATTTTTATAACTTTTTTGCCTTTTTTATTTTTTTCTTATTTTTTATAAAATAAATTGAATTTTAATTATTTTTTATTATTTTTTAATTAATTTTTTATTTTTTTATAAAAATTAATCTACTTTTTTATTTTTTACTATATTTTTTTCTTATTTTATTTTTGTTTAATTTTATTTTAATAAAAAAAATAAATATAAATATTTTTTGTTAATTTTATTTAAGTCAAATTTTTATATTTATATTTATTTATTTTTTATTTATTTTAATTAAATTTTATTAATTTTTATTTATTTTTAATTAATTTTATTTATTTTTTTATTCTTGCTAGATTTAATGCCTCATTTTCTTCAGCTGATAATTTTTCTTTTGTTTTTCCATCAATTATTAATTTACAATATATATTTGAATAATCTATTCCATAAATACTATTTAATATTATTCCATTATTTTTATTGTCTAGCAATGCAACAGCAAAACTTAAATCATTTTTTGTTGTATTATATAAATTATATTTTACTAGTCCCACTTTTTTTATTGTTTTATTAATTTCTTCATTTATTTTATTACAGTAATCAATTATTTGATCATCTTTTTTATCTAGCTCATTTACTTTTGAAATATAATCTTTTAATATATTGACAATATTTTCACCATTTCCTAATTTTAAAGCTATTTTTTCGTATTTTTGCTTTGTAATTATTACATAATATATACTTATTATTGCAATAATTAATGAAATAATTGATATTATTATTGAAAAAATATTAATCGTCTCCAATTATTTTTCCTTTCTGATAATCTCTAATATTCTTTCTAATTCTTCATTAGAAGAATATTGAATTACTATTCTTCCGCTTCTAGGTCCTGCATTCAGTTTTACTTTTGTTCCAAAGAAATTCTGGAATGAATCTTCTATATCTCTATATACAGCTTCATATTGCTTATTTTTTTTAGGTAATTTCTTTGTATTTTTTACTGTTCTTTCAATATCTCTAACAGTTCCACCATTTTCAATTATTTTTAAAGCTGTTTGATATTGTTTTTCGCCATCTGTAATAGCCATAAGAGACCTACAATGTCCTTCAGTTAATTTTCCTTCAAGTGCAAGTTGTATTACTCTTGAATCTAAATTTAATATTCTTAAAGTATTAGTTACGTTTGTTCTACTTATTCCTAATTTATCTGCTAAATCTTGTTGTCTTAAATTATAATTATCAATTAATTGCTTATATCCTAATGCTTTTTCAATTGGATTTAAGTTTTCCCTTTGTATATTTTCAATTAAAGAAATTTCTTTACTTCTTTGTTCATCTTCATCTCTTACTAAGCATGGTATTTCTTTTAATCCTGCTTTTTTTGCTGCTCTCCAACGTCTTTCTCCTGCAATTATTCTATAGAATTTACCTTTATTTTCTACAATAATTGGTTGTAATATACCATAAGTTTTAATTGATGTTGCTAATTCTTCTATAGATTCTTCACTAAAAGTTTTTCTTGCTTGTTCTGTATTGGGCTCTATATCAATTACTTTAATATTTTTTATTACTTCTCCTTCATTATTTATTTCGTTCATTTCTTTAAGAACTTTGCTTTCAGAAAAAAGAGCATCTAGTCCTCTACCTAAACCTGAATTTTTAGCCATTTTATCTTTCCTTTCTAGTTATTTTATAACTTTTATTTATTTTTCTTTAAAAATTCTTTTACTAATTTTTCATAGCTTTTTGCACCTTTTGACCTTGGGTCATATTGTGTTATAGGCATACCATAACTTGGTGCTTCACTTAATCTAACATTTCTAGGTATTACTGTTTCAAATACTTTGTTTTCAAAATATCTATTTATTTCTCTTACAACTTGATTAGATAATTTTGTTCTTGCATCAAACATTGTTAAAACAGCACCTTCTATTGACAAATTTCTGTTATAATATCTTCTTACTAAATCTATTGTTTTTAGTAGCTCTCCTACACCTTCAAGAGCAAAATATTCACACTGAACAGGAATTAGTACACTATCTGACGCAGTTAAAGCATTTAATGTTATTAATCCTAAAGATGGCGGACAATCTATTAAAATAAAGTCATAATGTTCTTTTACTTTATCTAATTTGTCTTTTAATCTATATTCTCTACCTTCTGCCCCAACTAGTTCTACTTCTGCTCCTGCCAAACTCATGTTCGTAGGGCAAATATCTAAATTCCTTATTTTACCAGTTTGTATTGTGTTATGTACTTCTACATCATTGATTAGAACATCATATGTAGAAAATTCACAATTTTTATCTATTCCTAAACCACTTGTTGCATTACCTTGTGGATCTGCATCTACTAATAAAACTTTCTTATTTTTTTTTGCAAGTAAACTTGCCATATTGATTGCGGTTGTAGTCTTTCCGACTCCACCTTTTTGATTTGCAATAGATATTATTTTTCCCACTTTTGTCTCCTCCAGTCTAAATAATATGATACAAAAAAAAGGACAATCTGTCAACAACAAATTGTTCTTTTATTTTTTATTTAATTGGTACTTTTGCTGGCATTCCAGCCTTTCTAGGATATTTAAAATTTATTTCTTTAACTTTTTTTATTATAATTAAATTTCTTTCTATATCTGAATTAGGTAAATAAAAATTATCTACTTTTTCTAGTTCTCCACCTAGCTCTTTAATAGCCTTTTCTGCACTTTTAAGTTCTTCTTCAATGTTAGGTCCTTTCATACAAATACATTTTCCGCCTACTTTTACAAATGGCATTAAATATTCTAGTAATGTACTTAAATTTGCTACAGCTCTTGAGGTTGCAATATCATATTTTTCTCTATATTTGTCTATTCTTCCTAATTCTTCTGCTCTTGCGTGTATTGCCTCTATATTTGTTAATTTAAGTTTATTAATTACTTCATTTAAAAAATTAACTCTTTTATTTAATGAATCTACTAAAGTTATATTTAACTCTTGATTCATAATTTTTATAGGAATCCCAGGGAAACCTGCTCCTGAGCCTATATCTATTACCTTTTCTTTTCCTTGAATATACTTTAGTATTGTGCAAGAATCTATAAAATGCTTTAATATAATTTCTTTTTCATTAGTAATGGCCGTTAAATTAATTTTTTCATTCCAATCTAATAAAATTTCTTTATATTCATTAAACAGGTTGGCTTTTTCTTCGCTTATATTCATCATTTCTTTAATCATTTAATTTTTACCTCTTTTTCTTGTTTCTAGATATATTAGAAGTACAGAAATATCTGCAGGAGAAACTCCTGATATTCTAGATGCTTGACCAACAGAGATTGGCTTTATTTTATTTAATTTTTGTCTTGCTTCTAATCTTAATCCTTTTATTTCTTCATAATCAATATCTTCATCTAGCTTTTTATATTCTAATTTTTTAAATTTTTCTACTTGAGCTTCTTCTAATTTAATATATCCTTCATATTTTACTGCGATATTTACCTCTTCTGCAACACTTTTTTCAATTAAAGGTCTATTTTCATCAATTTCTTCTAGCTTACTATAATCAAGCTCTGTACGTTTTAGTAAATCTGACATTTTAACCCCTGTTGTTATTATGCTAGAATTATTTTTTTCTAAAAATTTGTTTACTTTTTCATTAGGTTTTACTATTGTATTATTTAATCTTTCTATTTCTTTTTCTATGCAAGATTTTTTATTTAAAAATTTTTCATATCTTTCATCTGAAATAAGTCCGATATTATGCCCTATTTCAGTTAATCTTAAGTCTGCATTATCTTGCCTTAAAAGTAATCTATATTCTGCACGAGAAGTCATCATTCTATAAGGTTCATTTGTTCCTTTTGTAACGATATCGTCAATTAATACTCCAATATATGCTTGTGCTCTATCTAGTATAATTGGTTCTTTTCCTTTTATTTTTAAGGCAGCATTTATTCCAGCCATTAATCCTTGTGATGCTGCTTCTTCATATCCTGATGTTCCATTTATTTGTCCTGCAAAAAACATTCCTTCAATTTCTTTATGCTCCAATGAAAGTTTAAGTTCTTGTGAATCTATACAATCATATTCAATAGCATAAGCAGGTCTTGTAAATTCAACTTTTTCCATTCCTGGAATTGTTCTATACATTGCTATTTGTACTTCTTCTGGAAGAGATGAGCTCATTCCTTGAATATACATTTCATCAGTATCCCTCCCTATTGGTTCTACAAATAACTGATGTCTGTCTTTTTCTGCAAATCTAACAACTTTATCTTCTATTGATGGACAATATCTTGGACCTGTTCCGTGTATTTTTCCAGAATATAATGGTGATTTGTCTAGATTTTTTCTAATTATATTATGTGTGTTTTCATTTGTATATGTTAAATAACAAGGAAGTTGATTATCACATTTTGAGAAATCATTTTCCATTGAAAATGGCTGAATTTCTTCATCTCCCTCTTGAATTTGCATTTTACTAAAATCTAAACTCCTTTTATTTACTCTTGCTGGAGTTCCAGTTTTGAATCTATTTATTTTAATGCCCAAATTTCTTAAAACTTCAGTTAGCTTATTTGCAGCAGCTACCCCATCTGGACCACTAGAATATGAGACATCTCCTATATGTATCATTCCACCTAAATATGTTCCTGTTGCAAGTATTACAGCTTTTACATTATATATAGCACCAATATTAGTTTCAATAGATTTAATTTTTTTATTTTCTACATTAATATTAACAATTTCTGCTTGCTTTAGATACAAATTTTCTTGTTTTTCTAAAGTATGTTTCATTTCTGCTTGATATTTTTTTCTATCTGCTTGTGCTCGCAAAGAATAGACTGCTGGTCCTTTTGAAGTATTAAGCATTTTTAATTGAACAAATGTCTTGTCAATATTTTTGCCCATTTCTCCACCTAAACAATCTATTTCTCTAACTATATGTCCTTTTGAGCTTCCTCCTATGTGAGGATTACATGGCATATTAGCAACAGCCTCTAAACTTATAGAAAAAATTAATGTCTTCATTCCCATTCTTGCACATGCTAATCCTGCTTCACATCCTGCATGTCCTGCTCCAATTACTGCAACATCATATTCTCCTGCATTATAACTCATTTTATTTACCTCATTTAATTCTTTTAAAGCTTGATTTACAAGCGTTTTTAAGTATTTTTTTAATTCGTTTTTAGTTATTTATGAAACTAAAACGTCAATTTTTAATTTTTTTTATTTTTCATTTTTAATTTGTTCGGTTTTGCACAATTTTTTATTATCATATGTGTTTGGTTTTGAAAATTTTCTTAGTTTAAATATTGCCGATTTTTCGCTACTTTTATAGATTTTATTTTTTTACTTTCCTAAGCAAAACTTTCTAAAAATCTCATTAATTATATCTTCTGATGCATTCTTTCCTGTAATTTCTCCTAACTCATTTAATGCTTGTTTAATATGTATAGAAGATATATCTATTGGCATACTATTTTTTATAGCTTCTATTCCCTCTTTTATACTTTCTTTTGCCTTTCTTATCTGATTTTTATGCCTTTCGTTTGTAATTAAAATATCATTACTATTTAAAATTTCATTTAAACTAAAGATTTTTATTATTTCATTATATAAATCTTCTAACCCTTCTCTTTTTAATGCTGACATTTTTATTATAGGTTTACATAAATCTGTTAATTGGTTTTCTATATCATTGTTTTCCTTTTTTATGTCAACTTTGTTTAATACTATTATTGCATTCTTATTTCTTATTATATCTATAATTTGTTTATCTTCTTCTTCTAAGTCTTTTGATAAATCAAATATTGCTATTATTAAATCACTTTCTTCTGCTAGTTTTTTACTTTTATCTACTCCTATTTTCTCAATAATATTATCAGTTTTCCTTACACCAGCTGTGTCAATTAACTTTAATGCTAAACCTCCAACATTAATATATTCCTCAATTGAATCTCTTGTAGTTCCTTCTATTTCACTTACAATGGCCCTATCTTCATTTAATATTGCATTTAATAAAGAAGACTTACCTGCATTTGGTTTTCCAAAAATAACTGTTTTTATTCCATCTCTAATTAATTTTCCTTTGTCAAAACTATGTTCTAGTTCTTCTAGCATATTTTCAATTATCGCTAATTTTTCTAATGCTTCTTTATTAGTCATTTCATCTATATCATATTCAGGATAATCTACAACAACTTCAATATTAACCATAACATCTGTTATTTTTTCTTCTATTTGCCCAATTTTCTCTGATAACTCACCTTTTAAACCTTTTATAGATTCTTTAGCTTCTTTATCTGATTTTGCATTTATTAAATCTATTACAGACTCTGCTTGTGCTAAATCTATTCTACCATTTAAAAAGGCTCTTTTTGTAAATTCTCCTGGCTCGGCTAAATCTGCTCCATTTTTTAAACAAATGTCTAATATTTTTCTTTCAACTACCATTCCACCATGTGTGTTTATTTCACACATATCTTCTCTAGTAAAGCTATTTGGTCCAATAAAATATGAAACTAATACTTCATCAATTATTTCACTATTTTCTGGATTAATAATATTTCCATATTTAATACTATAACCTTTTATTTCTTGTTGCTTATTTTTAGGGACAAATATTTTTTTTACTATTTCAAATGAATTTTTGCCAGATAATCTAATTATTCCTATTCCACTATTTCCTGCAGCCGTTGAAATAGCTACAATTGTGTTTTCCATTTTTTCTCTCCTATTTTATTATAATTCTTTAATATACCATACATCACAAGAATAATGTCCTGTGCTTCCTATTGGTTTATCTAAACTTTTAAAACCATATTTTTTATAAAATTTATTTGCCGCTATCATATTACTTAAAGTTTCTAAATAACACTTTTTATAATATTTTTTAGCAAATTCTAAAGCTAAATCCATAAGTTCATGAGCTACTCCTGTTCCTCTAGCTTCTGGTAAGCAATACATTTTTTGTAATTCACAAATATCATTATATCCTTGCAATTTGCCTATTCCAACTCCTCCTACTATTTTTCCGTTTTCATCTTCAGCTACCCAGTATTTGCACCCTTCTTTATTGTATATTTCCGAGAATCTTCCTAAATCAGGATCACTCCAAGCAAGACCTTCATGGTTTCCGCCAAATTCAATTAAACAAGTTCTAATAATATTTTCAATGTATTTATTATCTTTTTTTTCTATTTTTCTTATTTTATAATTCATTTATTTTTTCTCACTTTTTCTAAATTTAAAATAAAAAGCCAAAGTAAGACTGTTAAAAAACTAATCTCGAACTTTGACTTCGATTTATTATTAAATTATTTTTTTAAATCTACAACTAATTTTCTATGAGGTTCTTCACCTATGCTATATGTTGTAACTGCTTTGCTATTTTGTAATTCAGTATGTAATATTTTTCTTTCATATGCTGTCATTGGTTCTAGAACAACTTTTCTTTTTGTTCTTATAACTGTTTTTTCTAATTTTCTTGCTAATTCTTTTAATGTATTTTCTCTTTTTTCTTTATATTCGCATATATCTAACGAAATCCTTACTCTTTCTTTTGTATTTTTATTTGCTATTGCTGATAATACAGTTTGAAGAGCATTTATTATATCTCCCCTATACCCTATTAATTTGCTTGAATTTTCGCCTGATATTTTAATTTCTACTAAATTTTCATTTTTATTTATTTCATATGATAGTCCTGCAAATGCTCCTGAAAAACTATCTAAAAATTTAGCTAAATCCTCTTTTGCTAGATTGTAGTCTTCATCATTTAATTTTTTCTCTTCTGAATTTGCTTTAATTCTTGGTGTTTCTTCTCTTTTTACTATATTTTCTTTTAAAGTTAATTCAACTTTAACTACTCTTGGAGCAAGAATACTATAAAAACTTCTTTTATCTTCATTTTCTAAAACTTTAATATCCACATCTTGTCTTGTGCATCCTAATTCTTTTAATCCCTTTTCTATTGCTTCATTTGATGTTTTTCCTTCAGAAATTACAGATTTCATTATTTATTCCTCCTTAAGCATTTTCTTCTTTTTTATTAAATACTGCATTCATTATAACTCTTTCTAATAATTGTAGCAAGTTACTTACAAACCAATATAATGATAATCCTAGTGGAGCAATTAATGCTATTGCAACTGACATTATTGGCATCATGTAATTCATACTATTTGTCATTTGTTGCATACTTTCTAGCTGTTCTTCTGTAGTCTCTTCCCCATCTTTTGTTTTCTTTTCTACTACTTGTTTGTCTTTTTTGTTTTTATTTTGAGTTAAAAGCATCGATAATTTAATATTTACAAATGTAGTAATTATATAAAGTACAGGAATTATATAAACTCTAAAATCTTTTAAGTTTTGCATTGGAACTTTGCTTAAGTCTAATCCTAAGAATCCCATATTTATACTAACATTTTCATCTTCATTTGCTTTTGTTTCAATAATTTTTATTTCTGGATATGATGATGTCTCACCTTTTTCAGTAAGTTCTGTTCTATATTTTTCTATAACACTTGGTTCTACTTTTTTCATATAAGTTAAAGGTCTGCTTACTAAATAAAAAACTGATAAAAATATTAATAATTGTAATATTGCACTTAAGCATCCAGAAAATGGGCTTACCTTTTCCCTTTTATATAAATCTAAAGTTTCCCTATTTAATTTTTCTGGATCATTTTTATATTTAGCTTGTAATATTTTCATTTGTTCTTGAATTTTAGCTGTTTTCTTCATTGTTCTTTGTTGTTTAATCGTAAATGGTAATATTACTAATTTCAATAATACAGAAAATATAATAATTGCCCAACCATAATTTTGTATATAGTTATAAATAAAATTAAGCACATAACCAAATAAATTTGCTAAAAAAGACATTAATTTCTTCTTCCTTTCATTTTAGTAAATCAACCCCACCTTTTGAAAATGGGTTACATTTTAAAATCCTAATAGTTCCTAAAAAAATTCCTTTTATACAACCATATTTTTCTATTGCTTGTTTCATATATTCTGAACAACTAGGATAATATTTACAATGATGCCCTAAACACGGAGAAATTCTTTTTTGGTAAAAGTTTATTAGTTTTATAAAGATTTTCTTCATTTAATTTAATATTCCTACTTTTGAAAACAATTCCTTCATATCATTATAAATAACATTGTAAGAAAGTTCATTTATATTTTCTTTCTTGTTCCATATAAATACTAAGTCATGTCCTTTTTTTGCGTCTTTTTCTAGTAATTGATATACTGCTCTAATTTTTCTTTTAATTTGATTTCTTTTGACAGCTTTACATAGCTTAGTATTAATAGCAATTCCTAGCCTATTATAATCATATTTATTCTTTAAATCATAGAGAATTATTTGTTTTCCTATGTAGTACTTTCCTTTATTAAAAACATTTTTAAACTCATAATTCATTTTTAAAGTTTTTATTTTTTTCATATTAATACCTTAAAAAAGGCCACTTTTTTCTATGTGACCCTATTTTACGCACTTAATTTTTTTCTTCCTTTAGCACGTCTTGCTTTTATAACGTTTCTTCCTTGTTTTGTAGACATTCTCTTTAAAAATCCATGTTCTTTTTGTCTTTGTCTATTTTTAGGTTGATATGTTCTTTTCATTATTTTTGCACCTCCAATTTCTATTGCTAAATAAATCAATCGTAGTTAATATTATATATCATTTTTGCTTATTATGTCAATAGATTTAGCTTAAAAAAATAATTATTTATTTTGCATTTTTTCTTGACTACTTGTCCTTATTTTTGATATGATATATTGGAATTATAAGATACTAAAGAAAATGTTATTTAATTAATTATCCACAGTTTATAAAGAACTTGTGGATATTAAATAACTTTTTTTAATTTTGTATAGTTATGGTAGAAAGGATAAATCAATGGCAAGTGAAGCAATGCAAGACCTTTGGAATAGGGCAAAAGAGCTATTAAAAGAAGAAACTTCTATAATTACATATGAAACATGGATTCAACCATTAGAAATTAAAAGTGTTAATGATAATGTCATTGTTTTATTAGCGACTAATCCATATCAGAGGGAAAAGGTAGAGAATATTTACTTGGATTTAATTACAAATACTTTTAATTTTATTACAAATAAAAAATGCCAAATTTTTATAAAGCTCGCTATGGAAGACACAGAAGTATTAAATCCAATGCCTAATATCGAAAATAATAAGGTGTTTTTAGCTTCAGGATTAAATCCTAAATATACATTTAATACTTTTGTAGTAGGTGGAAACAACAAATTTGCACAAGCTGCTGCAATGGGTGTTGCTGAAACTCCAGGTTCAAAATACAATCCATTTTTTATATGGGGTGGGGTAGGGCTTGGAAAAACTCACCTTATGCATGCTATTGGTAATCAAATTTTAAGAAATAATCCTAATGCAAAAATATTGTATGTAACATCTGAAAATTTTATGAATCAATTAATTAATGCATTAAAAGAGCAGGCTACCGAAAAATTTAGGGAAAAGTATAGAAATATAGATGTATTATTAATAGATGATATTCAATTTATTGCAGATAAAAGAAGCACTCAAGAGGAATTTTTTCATACTTTTAATGCTTTGTACGAAGCTGGAAAGCAAATTGTACTTTCTAGTGATAAGCCACCAAAAGACATTGAATTATTAGAAGAAAGATTAAAATCAAGATTTGATTGGGGAATAACTGCAGATATATTAGCACCAGATTATGAAACTCGTCTTGCAATATTAAGAAAGAAAACACAATTAGATAATATTTTAATTAATGATGATATTCTTTCAACTATTGCAACTAGGGTAGATTCAAACATTAGAGAATTAGAAGGTATATTGAATAAATTAGTTGCTAAAGCATCTTTAACAAATAGTCCAATTACTATGGAAATGGCAGAAAGAGCAATTAATGACATTGTAACAATGCAAGACAAAGTTATTTCTTCAGAATATGTACAAGAAGTTGTTGGAAAATATTTTGATGTATCACCTCAAGATTTAAAAGGCTCAAAAAGGTCTAATGATGTAACATTTCCAAGACAAATAGCAATGTATTTATGTAGAAATGTCGCTCAAATGTCATTACCTCAAATAGGCAACGATTTTGGTAAAAGAGACCATACAACAGTTATGCATGCATGCAACAAAATAGAAAAAGAAATAGGTACTAATTCAAATACAAAGTTAATTGTGGAAAGTGTGAAAAAAATACTGCTTTCTACAAATTAATATAAATTTAGCCAAAAACTAATCATTAATAAAATTTATGTTTGTAAAATCTTTGTTTGATATAACAAACTTCAATTAATTGCTACGGAAAAGCGGAGAAGGTTATCCACAACCTATATGTTGAAAACCTGTAGATAAACTGTGAATAACTAAAAATGTGGACAACTTATTTAATAATGTGGATAAAATTAAAAGTTATCCACAAAGTTATCAACATCGATTTCCGTAGGCATTTAAGGGTTTAGATTAGTTTTCCACCGAATCCACAGCACCTACTAATACTACTACTATATATATAATATAAATATAATTAAGAAAGGAAAAATTTTTATGAAACTTATTTGTGACAAAGAAAAATTGCTTAAAGCTATTAATTCCGTAACTAAAGCAGTTGCTATTAGAACAACAATGCCAGTGTTAGAAGGAATACTTATTCAAACTAATGATAATGATATAAGATTTACTTGTTATGATTTAGAATTAGGAATAGAATACATCATTAAAGACTGTAAAGTAGAAGAACAAGGAGCAACAGTAGTTAATGCAATAATGTTTAGTGAAATTATTAGAAAACTTCCTGATACTGAAATAAAAATAGAAGTAAATGATAAAAATTTATTAGTTATAGAATGTGAAGGTTCTTTATATAAATTAGCAACAATGAATCCAGAAGAATTTCCTGAACTTCCAGAAATCAATGTAGAAAATTCAGTAGAAATTGAACAAAACACATTAAAAGATATGATAAGGAAAACAATTTTCGCAATAAGTACAGAAGAAAATAGACCAATTTTTACAGGAAGTTTATTTGAAGTAAAAAATAATAAATTAAATGTAGT
>CANQLM010000036.1 GCA_947624735.1 uncultured Clostridia bacterium
AATTATCCTTTCAATTTTTTTAAATTATATAATAAAAATTCAAAATAATCAATTATTTTATTACTTTCAAGAATTGACAAAAACTGCAGAAAAGTTTAAAATATAGATAGGTGAAAAAATGAAAAAGAAAAGCTATTTGTTTAAATTTATAGTAACAATAGTAATAGCCATAGCTCTAGTTATAGCTATTATTTTTACTGTTAATAAAACAAAGACAAGCTCATATGCTGCACAAAATAAAATAAAAACATCTAATCTTGAAATACAGATTCCAATAGCTAAACAAAATTCA
The DNA here is from genome assembly GCA_947624735.1 of uncultured Clostridia bacterium. Lineage (GTDB taxonomy): Bacteria > Bacillota > Clostridia > TANB77 > CAG-508 > CAG-793. Next base: position 293 of record CANQLM010000036.1, read on the forward strand.
TCAAAGGCAATTAATATAGAAGACTTCATTTCTCAAAATGAAGCAGAGGTTATAACCGAAAAAATAGAAAGACAAGAAACAGACATAGAATTTACAACAATATATAGGCAAAACGACTCATTAGCAAAAGGAAAAATACAAACTCTTCAAGAAGGACAAGATGGAAAGCAAGATGCCATCATCAAAAAGGTATATAAAAATGGAGAACTTATCTCTGAACAACAAATTTCATCAGAGATAAAAAGAGTTTCAATAGATAAAATAGTAGAGATAGGAACAGCACCATACTCAAATAATTACGTACCAATAGTAGGAGATACACTTAAAGTTACCCCTAATACATTAGCTATTAGAATAGAGCCAAGTAGTAATGCAGAAAAATTAATAACAATTAAAATAGGAGAAATAGTAACTTTAAAAGCAAGACAAGATGATTGGTACTATGTATCTTATGATGGATATAATGGTTGGGTACCAATGGACTGTGTAACTTATGCAAATCCAAATGGTAGTGGCGATGGAGATGAAAACAATAATCAATATTCTAGAGATGAACTTACTCAAAATTTAGGATTTAGTATGTTACTTAATAAACCAAGTGGACTAAGTATAGAACAATTTAAAAAAGTATTAGAAAATGACAAAAACGATAAAAATAATGTATTTACAGAAAATGCGGAATATTTCTATTATGTTGAGCAACAGTATAATATAAATGGTTTATTTGTTGCAGCGATAGGAATTCATGAAAGTGGATGGGGAACATCATCAATTTCAAAAAATAAATTAAACTTATTTGGATATGGAGCCTATGATAGAGATCCATCTGGAAGTGCACAAAAATTTGAAACTTATGCAGAAGGTATAGATTTAGTTTCAAGAGTTTTAGTTAAATATTATTTAAACCCTGCTGGAACTGATATATATAATGGAGAAAAAGCAGTTGGTACATATTATAAAGGAGCAACTTTAACAGCTGTCAACAAATCGTATGCTTCAGACAAAAATTGGGCAAACGGTGTATATAAGTGGATGATGTATTTATACAATAAATTGTAAAATTTACTTGCTATTTTATTTAAGAAGTAGTATTATTATATAAGTATATAAAGGAGGATAATGTATCATGAAAAAGACAATCATAAGTCTTTTGATATTTATAAGTATTTTTAGTGTATTTTGCATAGGAACTTGCTATGCTGCAAATACTACAGGAGAGATAATATCAAATGAAACAAAAAGTAAATTAGTTCAAATGAAAAATACAGAGTTACAATCTTTAGAAGATTATAAAGCAACTTATGGTAGTGATACATATGGATTAGTTGCATATATTTTAAATAAAGTGAGAATATATAGTATACCTTTTGGTATTTTAGGAATAGCAATAAGTGCGATATATCAATATGTAATTGGTATTAGACACTTAGAATCTAGATACAAAGGATTTAACACAATGATTGCAGTAATAACATTGCTTGTAATATGTCAAGTATTACCTTTAGTATTTGCAATTATAGTAAAAGGTTGGAGGGGTTAAACGAATGAGAATTTTATTTGCAGTAAGTAATGATAATATTACAACATCAGTTGTAAATAAATATCAACAAAAATTTAAAGAGATAATTACAAGCAAAAATGTATATTACTTTAATGCAATAATAAAAGAATTACAAAGAAATAAATCCTATGACGCAATAGTTATAGGTGAAGATTTAGAGCCTATTTCAAATAATAACTATGAAGCGGTTGATAAGTTCTTATTCGAAAAATTAGATGGAATTAGTGATGAAGCATCAAAACCAACAGGAGAAGATATTCCAATAATTTTAATTTGCTCAGATAGAAGAACAAAATCAGATCAACTTTTAATTAAGTTATTTGGAATAGGAATTTATAATGCCATAATAGGCAATGACAGAAGTATAGATACAGTATGCAATTTAATTAATAAACCACGTAATAAAAAAGAAGCAAAAGTATATTATAAAGTTGAATCAGAAGAAGTTACACCTTATGAACGTGGCAATGACCAAGATGTAAGTGAAACAGAATTACAAAATATATTAGCACATTATAGAAAAATTGGATTAAATGAAAAAAAATGTGTAGAAAGTTTTGATAGTATAGCAGACCAATATAATGAAACACAATTAAGAATAATAGTTAATTTTTTACCTAATGAGGTTAAACAAATTTTAGAAAATAATTCAAGTAGATATCAAAAATTGATGTCAAAAGGTACAGTTTTATCAAATGGAACATATGCACCATACAATAAGCAAAATCCTAAAAAACCAGGAAAACTTGATTTACTTACTAAAGATTTACAAAAAACTAATCTTTCAAAACCAGTTATTATACCGTCAACAATAAATATAAATAGGAATATACAATCACCTATGCCTACACAAAATAATGTTCAACCACAACAACAAATAAATCAACGACAAGTACAACCAACGATGCCACAGGTTAATAGACAAACTCAACCTGTAATACCACAAACAAATAGACCAGTTCAACAAGCAATGACACCACAAACAAATAGACCAATACAACCTATGGTAACACAAACAAATCAACAACCAATGATGCAACAAAATAATATGCCAATGAATCAGACTCCATCAGTTCTTGAAAAGCAAGAGCAAAACACACAAAGTAATACACAAAATATAAATTTGAATCAAGGAGTAAATAGAGAAAAAATGGAACCTTTAAACTCTAATAATAATGTACCAAATAACAATACCTTAAATAATATGATGCCAAATAACAATACTTTAAATAATAGTATGCCAAATAGTAATGTTAATGTACCAAACAACAATATTTCAATGAATACAAACAATATGGTAAATCAGGGTGAACAAGTTACTACTCCAGATCTAGAACAAAAAAGAGGAAGAGGAAGACCAAGAAAAGCAGTTGTAACTCCAGTTAATAACTTAAATAACAGCAATGGTATAGAAATGCAAAAAAGAGGAAGAGGAAGACCAAGAAAAACTGTAGTAACACCTAATACAACAAATGAAGACAATCAAAATGAATTTGCACAATTTAATCCTACTGAACAACAAGGTTCAACTATAATGGAGCCAACACCAGTAGAACCACTACCAGTAGATTCAGCACCAGTTGAACAAGCAAATACAAATTCTATGGATAATAATTCAATGTTTGATGATATTTTACCAGGATTAGAAGAACCTGAAGAACAAGCGGTTGACTTGTTTAGTATGGAACCAATAGAAGAAACTAATACACAACAAAAAAATGAAAATGAGATGGGAGATTCATTCTTACCAGGATTTGAAAATGATATAGAAAATCTTAATACAGATAGCAATACTAATACAAATATGAATGATGCAAATACAAATCTATTCGATTTAGACATTGAAGAAAGTCAAATGCCAGTTGAACAACCAAAAGAACTAGAACAACCAGTACAACCAACACAACAAATGCAACCAGAACCAATAGAGCAACCAATGAACTCAATTCCTGAAAATAATCCATTTGACAATCCATTTGAGAGTTCATTTACACCAGAACCTATATCACCAGTAGAGCCTCAAGCACAAGACACATTTAATGCCAATATGACACAAAATTCATATTTTGCAAATCCAACGAGTATAGAATCAACCCCATATTCTACAAATACAAATATGGAATCAAATCCATATTCTACAAACACAAATATGAATAATCAAAATATATATGACCAAAATCCAACTCAAAACTTAAATCAAAATCAAGATTATTATAATATGCAAAATAATACAAGTATGTTTAATGGTCAAGACAATGCAAATATGTTTAATGCTCAAGATGATATAAACAACTTAATTAGTACACAAAGTATGCCAAATGTAAATACTAATAATGTGATTGCAGGAAACGGAAAGATAGTTGCATTTGTAGGAACAACTAAAAACGGAACATCATTTATAGTAAACAATTTAGCGCAATTATTATCACAAAGTGGTGTAAGAACAGCAATATTAGATTTAACAAAAAATAAAAACTCATATTATATGTTTACAGACAATGATGCAAACTTAATGAAAAAAGCAACAGATAGTATAAAAAATCTATCAAATGGAACACTTGATGGATTAAATGTAAATAAGAATTTAACTTTATTTACATCTTTACCAGATGGAATGGAAGAACAAAATAAAGATGTAATGTTACAAACTTTATCAAATAACTTTGACATAGCCTTATTAGATTGTGATTTTAGCACTGATACAGAATACTTTGTAAAAGCAAATGAAATATATTTAATACAATCAATGGACACATTTACTATTCAACCTTTAACACAATTTTTAAGTGACTTGAAACTTAAAAATGCACTTGATGAATCAAAGTTAAGAGTAATAATAAATAAATACGTAAGGCTAAAGAAATTAAATGAAAAAATGATAATTGGTGGAATGTCAAAATATAATGAACCATCAATGACACTTCAAAGAGATTTATTTAATGCACAAACGATTAAATATGTTTGCATACCATTTGAAATGGATACTTATGCAAGATATTTGGAATCAATAGCAATGTGCAATTTAAGCTTAAACGGATATTCGCAAAATTTCATAAATGCATTACAAGAATTAAAAAATATGGTATATCCATTGATATCAGGAGGATATTCAAATGGAAATACTAATCAAGTAACAGATGAAAAACATGGATTATTTGGAGGCAAAAAAAATAAAAACGTTCAAACACAAACAACACAATTTTCAAACAATGTAAATGATACATTAAACAGGATGAGAACAAATAATTTTTAAAGTAAAAGAGGTGATATCTTTTGGTACTAGGCATTATAATATTATTAGTAACAATAGTAATGGTTCTAATGATATATAACTATTCAGTCCATAAAAAAATTGATACCTTTACTAACCTAAATCAAAGAGTAACTAGCCTAAATGTTTTACAAGAATTTATGAACACTTTAGGTGAAAACTCTACAATAAAAGAAAAACTAGAAAATATCAATGATATATTAATAAATAAATATGCCATCAAATACTCAACTATTGTAGTATTTGATGGAGCTGAATATGTTATAAAAGCATCAAATGTTGACCAAAAGCATTGGGATACATTAAAAAATCTTCAAAGCGATCCAGTATTTGGAGATAGTATAAAAACAGCAACTCCTAAATATGTTACTGTAGAAAACGAAAACGAAAAACTACCTTATCAAAAGATGGAATTTGGAAGGGCAAAATGTGCTATTTTCTTTCCATTGTATGTAGATAATGTATATATAGGCTATTGGATAATAGAGGGAAGCATTCCTCATGAATTTGATAAAGTAGATACAACAATACTAGAGGTGGTTAGAAATAATATAGTAACAATTTTAAAAACAGTAGAAAATCAATCTACCATAGAGAATATTGTAAGAGATGATTTATACTCAGGACTAAAATCAGAAGAATTTCTGTATGGTGAAGGAAAGAAAATAATAGATAAATATACAACATCTGCAATATGTATATTTAAAGTAACAAATTTACCAAACATAAATACAGAAATCAGTAGAAAAACAGGAGATAAAGTAATTACTCAAATTTCTGATTTTGTAAAAAATAATTTATCTAAAGAATATCTATTTGTAAGATATATGGGACCTAAATTTGCTATTGTATTTTCTGGAGCAGATGTAAGCGGAGTATTTAACTTTATGACAGAAATGAAAAACAACATTGAATCAATGCAAATTTCCGCAGCAGAAGACTATGTAAATAAAGATAATGAGGAAAATCAAAATGCAGACTTAGAAAATGCTACAGAAAAAAATGAAGAAGTAGAAATAGTAGTTAGCCCAAAAGTAAGAGTAGCAGTCTCTACATATTATAAAGGAACGTCATTAGATGGAGCTTTAAAAAAGGTAGAAGAATATATAGATTTATCAGATGAAAATACAATAAATACATTGTAAAGGAGGCTATAAAATGGCAAGTGATGAAACTCTAAGTTTTAAAGTAGAAAGAGAGAAAAATGAAGAGTCAAAAGAAATATTAAAAGAGGTATATAATGCTCTTAAAGAAAAAGGATATAATCCAATTAATCAAATAGTAGGTTATATCTTATCTGGAGACCCAACATATATTACAAGTCATAACAATGCACGTAATTTAATAAGACAAGTTGAAAGAGATGAACTATTAGAAAAAATGGTAGAGGAATATATTAAAGTAGAAGAATAAAGGAATATTAGATGAGTAGAAAATTAGGAATAGACTATGGAACTGTTAGAACAGGAATAGCTATAACAGATGAATTAGGAATAACAGCACAAGGACTTGAAACGATTGTATCAAATGGTAGTGATAAAGTAATCTTAAAAAGGATAGAGGAACTACTTAAGGAGTATGATATAGATTGTTTAGTCCTTGGAAATCCTATTAATATGGATGGAACAAAAGGAAAAAGAGCCGAAGAAACCGAGCTCTTTTTACATAAATTAAAATCAAGATTTAATAAAATTAATATAGTGCAAGTAGATGAAAGACTTACATCGGTAGAAGCACATAAAACTATGAACTTTTTAGAAATTGATAATAAAAAGAAAAAGCAATTAGTAGATACTATTGCAGCGGTTTATATTTTGGAAAATTATATTAATAAGTTTAAAGCTTAAGAATATTATAATTGCAACGCCGCGTAGCGACCAAGCGAAGCGCGAATGGAACGAGCAATTGTAAAATTGCAAAGTGACAACAAGGCGTAAAAGTATAATATTCTTAAGATTTAAACAAACAAATAATAAATCAAAAAGCTTGATTTTTAAGCAATTTTGGTGTAAAATAAATAATGTCTTTAAAATTGAATAAATAAAATAAAAGGAGGATATAATAATGGCAGCAGTATTTTCAGCTGGAGATTTAAGAAATGGAACAACATTTGAATTAGATGGAAATGTATTTAGAGTAGTTGAATTTCAACACGTAAAACCAGGAAAGGGTTCAGCATTTGTTAGAACAAAATTAAAAAATGTTATAACAGGTAGCGTTATAGAAAAAACATTTAACCCATCTGAAAAATTTCAAGGAGCAGAAATTGAAAAAAGAGAAATGCAATACTTATATGCAGATGGAGATTTATACTATTTTATGGATAACGAAACATATGAGCAAATGCCTTTAAATAAGGAACAATTAGGAGATAGTTTAAAATATTTAAAAGAAAATATGAATTGCAAAATACTTTCATATAAAGGAAATGTATTTTCAGTAGAACCACCAATGTTTGTTGAATTAGAAGTAACATATACAGAACCTGGATTTGCTGGAAACACAGCTACTACATCAGGAAAACCTGCAAAACTTGAAAACGGATTAGAAATTAACGTTCCTATGTTTGTCAATATAGGAGATGTAATCAGAATAGATACAAGAACAGGTGAATACTTAGAAAGAATTTAAGTTTACATAGGATTTTAAATTTGAAAGGAAAGATTATGGCTAATTTAACCGATATGTATAAAGATTTATTAAAAGACTTAGAAAAAAATATTACTGATAAGCAAGAACTTGAAAAAGTAAAAACTAATCTAAGTATATTAATGAGTAGTTTTATTGATACAGTAAATAATGTTATAAATATCGAAGAAAAGCAAGAAAAAATGGACAGAAAACTTAAGAAAGTTCAGAGAAAAGTTGAAAGAATTGAAGAAGACATTTATATTGAAGATGACGAAGATGATGAGGAAGACGAATATAGTGAGTGTCATGATAAAATGCATGATAATGACTATGAATTTGAAATAAGATGTCCATACTGTGATGAAGATTTTATAATTAGTGATGAACTAAGATGTTCAGAAGAAATAGAATGTCCAAAATGCCATAATGTAATTGAATTAGATTGGGATACAGAGTCAGACTGTGATGGTTGTTGTAATAACTGCAAAGACCAATGTTATAGCGACGAAGAAATCGAAGATACAGAAAAAGTATCAGAAGAAGAGCAAAGCTATAATACAAATAACGATAAGGGTGCGGAAAATAAACAAAATACAAAGAGTACAGACAATAAACAAAATGCAAATGACACTGATAATAAGCCAAGTGCAAACAACACTGAAGTTAATAATACTCAAGAATCTAAAACGAATCAGTCTCAAAAACCAACTAATAAAAATCCAAACAATGATGATGATATGTAAAAAATAAATTTGTGGAATTAATATTTTCTTATTAAAGAATATATTAGTTCCTTTTTTGTTATATAATAAACTATTGCCAAAACACGTAAAAAGGTATAAAATATTGGCATAATAAAATCTTTGTAGGAGAATTAAATGAATAAAAAATGGAGGATAAAAGAGCATAATTTAGATAGAGCAGAAAAAATAGCAAAAAAATTTAATCTAAGTGAATTAGTATCAAAAATCCTTTCACAAAAAAATTTAAAAGATGAAGAAATTAAAAAATATTTAAATCCAACTAGACAAGATTTCTATGATCCATTTTTAATGCCTGATATGGATAAGGCAATAGATAGAATTATTAAAGCAGTAAATGATAAAGAAAAAATTATAGTATATGGAGACTATGATGCAGATGGCATCACAAGTACAACAATATTAAAAAGATTTTTTAAAGATAGAGGCGTAGAACTCTCAACTTATATACCAAATCGATTAGACGAAGGATATGGATTAAATAAAGAAGCAGTTGAGAAAATTGCTAAACAAGGCTTTACACTTATGATTACAGTTGACTGCGGAATTACATCAATAGAAGAAGTAAAATATGCGAAAGAGTTAGGATTAGATGTAATAATAACAGACCACCATGAAACATTAGATGATTTACCAAAAGCAATAGCAGTAGTAGATTGCAAAAGAAAAGATAATAAATATCCATTTAATAGTTTAGCAGGATGTGGAGTAGCATTTAAATTGATACAAGCCTATTGCCAAAAATTAGGACTAAATGAAAATGAAAGTTTAAAATATTTAGATATAGTATGTATAGGTACAATTTCTGATATTGTTCCACTTGTTGATGAAAATAGAGTAATAGCTAAACTTGGATTGATGTTAGTAAAACAGACTAAAAATTTAGGACTAAAAGAAATATTAAATTTATCTGGATATAGGAAAATAGATTCTACTGCAATATCTTTTGGAGTATCACCTAGAATTAATGCATGTGGCAGAATGGGACACCAAGAAGTAGCACTTGAGTTATTTTTATCTGATGATCCAATAGAAGTAAGAAAGCTAGCAAGAGAGTTAGAAGACTATAATAGGCAAAGACAAGAAATTGAAAAAAGAATATATGAAGAGGCAATATTAGAAGCTGAAAAAGAATCAAAGGACAAGCCTTGTATAGTTTTAGGAAAAAAAGACTGGAATCATGGCGTAATAGGAATAGTATCATCCAAAATTACAGATAAATACTATAAACCAAGTTTGCTAATATGTTTTGAGGGAGATGAGGCAAAAGGCTCAGGAAGGAGCATAAGCGGATTTGACCTACATAAAGCTATTGTAGATTGTAGTAAATATTTAAAAAATTTTGGCGGACATAGTATGGCAATAGGTTTAAGCCTAGAAACTAAAAACTTTGATAAGTTCAAATCAGAATTTGAGCAATATGCAAAAGAAAATATTAAAGAACAACCAATACCAGAAATTGAAATAGATGAAGAAATTGATAGCAAAGATATAAATATAGATTTCATAAAGGACTTGAAATTATTAGAACCATTTGGAGAAGCTAATAATGTTCCGATAGTAATATACAAAAATTTAAAAATAGTATCAATTAGGTCATTAACAGATGGAAAACATCTTAAACTAACCTTAAAAGATGATAATACTATAATTGATGCAATAGGATTTAATTTAGGATATTTAGCAGAGGAATATCAAATAGGAGACAAAATAGATGTAGTAGGAAGTCTAGAAATAAATAATTTTAACAATTTTGAAACAGTACAAATAACACTAAAAGACTTAAGAAAATCAATTTCTTAAAAAGGAGCAAAAATGGCACAAGTAGAGGAAAAAAATCTTAAAGATATAATTCAAGAAGCAAAAAGTCGTAATAAAAGGTCAGATGCAAAACTTATAACTAAAGCATACAACTATGCATTATTGCATCATGGAGACCAAAAGAGAATGTCAGGTGAACCATATATAATTCACCCTATTCAAGTTGCCTACATATTATCTACTTTAGGATTAGATGATGCTACACTTTGTGCTGCATTAATGCATGATTTATTAGAAGATACAGATGTTACTTTAGAAGATTTAAAAAGAGAGTTCAGTGAAGAAATAGCCGAAATGGTAAATGGAGTTACTAAATTAGGAAAAATTAATTACGTCAGTGCAGAGGAAGAGCAAGTTGAAAATTATAGAAAAATGTTTCTAGCAATGGGAAAAGATATAAGAGTTATCTTAATAAAACTTGCAGATAGACTTCATAATATGAGAACACTAAAATACTTGAAAAGAGATAGACAAATAGCTAATGCAAAAGAAACCCTTGAACTTTATGCACCACTTGCCAATAGACTAGGTGTATATTCTTTAAAATGGGAACTTGAAGATTTAGCATTTAAATATTTATATCCAGAAGAATTTAGAGAACTTGCAGAAGGAATAGATAAAAAAAGAGAAGAAAGACTAAAATTTATAGATGCAATAACAGAAGAAATAAAAGTCCATTTAAAGAAAGAACATATTGTAGCAGAGATAACAGGTAGAGCAAAGCATTTTTACTCAATATATAGAAAAATGCAAAGAGATAATAAAACCTTAGACCAAATATATGATTTATTTGCTTTAAGAATTTTAGTAAACTCTGTAAAAGATTGCTATGCAGCATTAGGAGTTGTACACGAATTATATTCACCAATGCCTGGAAGATTTAAAGATTATATATCAGTACCAAAGCCAAATATGTATCAATCACTTCACACAACATTAATTGGACCAAATGGAACACCATTTGAAGTACAAATTAGAACATATAATATGCATAGAATAGCTGAATATGGTATAGCAGCACATTGGGCATATAAAGAGCAAAGTTTTTTAAGAGGAAAAAAGGCAAATGTAGTCGTAACTGAAGATAAATTATCTTGGCTTAGAGAAAGTTTAGAATGGCAAAAAGATATTGAAGACCCACAAGAGTTTTTAAATACATTAAAAACAGAGTTATTTGAAGACGAAGTATATGTGTTCACTCCAAAAGGAGAAATAAAAACACTTCCAAAAGGCAGTACACCAATAGATTTTGCATATAATATACATGCAGAAATAGGCAATAGAATGTCTGGATGCAAAATTAATAGCAAAATGATGCCAATTATAACAAAACTCCATAATGGAGATATAGTTGAAATAATTACTAATGACAATGTTAAAGGCCCTAGTAGAGACTGGCTTAAATTTGTGCAAAGTTCTAGCGCAAAGAGTAAAATAATGCAGTGGTTTAAAAAGCACGATAGACAAGAAAACATAGAAAAAGGAAAAGCACTAGTTGAAAAGGAATTAAAAAGGCTTGGATTTTCACACGAAGATTTATTTGTACAAAAATATTATAATCCTATGCTAGAAAGATATAATTTTAAAAATCTAGATGAAATGTATTCTGCAGTTGGATTTGGCTCAATAGGAGTTAGCAAAATAATTGCAAGAACTTTAGAAGAATATAGAAAATTTAATAAAGAAGAGGAAATTAGTCTAGAAGAAAAACTTGAAAAATTAAAACATGATACAAAACCTAAATCTTCAAAGACAGGAATTATTGTAAAAGGAATAGATAATTGTTTAGTTAAGATATCTAAATGCTGCTCGCCAGTTCCAGGAGATGAAATAGTTGGATATATAACAAGAGGAAGAGGCGTTACAGTCCATAGAAAAAATTGCAAAAATGTCAAAGACTTATTTGAAGATGAAGGAAGAATAATTGACGTATATTGGGATGAAGAAAAGAAAAGCTCATATAACGTAGAAATTAGTATTTTTGCAAATGACAGAATAGGACTTTTAGCAGATATTATGAACGTAATTGCGACATCTAATGTAAATATAGTAGCAGTTAAATCTAAATCAAATAAAGAGAAAATAGCAGTTATAGACATTACAATAGAAGTAAAAAATCTAGACGATTTAAATTCAGCAGTAAGAAAACTAGGCAAAGTAGATAGCGTTTATGAAGTAAAACGTAAAAAATAATTAAAAGAAAAAGTATGTAAAAACCATACTTAGTGAGGAAAATAAAATGATTCAAAAATTAAAAGGAACGAAGGATATACTTCCAGAAGAAGTAAAAAAATGGCAGTATATCGAATCAAAAGCAAAAGAAACTTTTGAAAAATATGGATATGAAGAAATAAGAGTGCCAATAATAGAAAAAACAGAATTGTTCCAAAGAGGAGTTGGAAACGATACAGATGTTGTGCAAAAAGAAATGTACGTTTTTGAAGATAAAGGTGGAAGAAGCATAGCATTAAGACCTGAAGGAACAGCAGGAGTTGTAAGAAGTTACATTGAAAATGGTATGTCAAGTAGACCATCACCAATAAAAGTATGGTACTCAATGGCAATGTATAGATATGAAAATGTTCAAAAAGGAAGACAAAGAGAATTTCACCAAATAGGAGCAGAGCTATTTGGCTCTAATAGTTATTTAGCAGATGTAGAAATGATACAAATGATAGACAATTATTTAAAAGAACTTAACATTAAAGATATAGAAT
>CANQLM010000037.1 GCA_947624735.1 uncultured Clostridia bacterium
CTGTCCCTTATGTTCAAAAATGAACATTTAAGGACTGTCCCTTATGTTCAAAAATGAACATTTAAGGACTGTCCCTTATGTTCAAAAATGAACATTTAAGGACTGTCCCTTATGTTCAAAAATGAACATTTAAGGACTGTCCCTTATGTTCAAAAATGAACATTTAAGGACTGTCCCTTTGTTCAAAAGTGAACATTTAAGGACTGTCCCTTATGTTCAAAAATGAACATTTAAGGAGTGTCCCTTATGTTCACTACAAATTATTAACTAAAATTTTACATTTTTCATATTATTTAATATAGAACGGAGGTAAAAATGGAAACTTTAAAACTAAACTCAAGAGGCCCTTTGGTAGAATTATTACAAAGTACTCTTAAAAAAATAGGTTTTTTCTCTTCAAAAATCGACGGAATTTTCGGAAATTTAACACAAACTTCAGTACGAAATTTTCAAAAAGAATTTGGATTAAATCCTGATGGAATTGTAGGTCCTTTAACATGGGATGCTCTAATGCCATACATAAATGGCTATACTGTTTACACAATAAAATCAGGAGATACTTTATGGAATTTAGCTAATACATTTTCAACTACAGTTAATGCTATTCTTACAGCAAATCCTGGATTAAATGCAACTACCTTACAAATAGGTCAAACTATAACAATCCCATTTGGAAGCATTGTTCCAACAAACATTAGTTATACTTCAGACATTTTAGACCTTAATATACTCTCAATGCAAGCAATATATCCATTTCTAGAATTTGGAACTATTGGTCAAAGTGTTCTCGGAAAACCACTTAGATATATAAGATTTGGAAATGGAAAAAAAGAAGTTTTTTATAGTGGAAGCTTCCATGCTAAGAAATGAATATCTATCTTACGCCATTACTATATATTTATATAATTTTATAAATACAAAAAAACATTTACTAAATTTTCTATAATTTAATAAATGTTTTTAATCATTTTATGAAAACTTTTAAAGCATTTCATCTATATTTAATTTCAATTTAAACTCTAAATTCTTACCTTTTGTTATAATTATTTTATCTAAAACTTGTGATAAAACTTGTTTAGAAGGACTATCAGAATCAATAATATCATCAAAATATTCTACCGCCGATTTAAAATTTTTAATCTTTTCTCTATTATTTTCATTCTTTATTTTGGTTATTGCATTTTCTATTTCTTGAATTTCATTACTTTTCTCTACTATCAAATCCGAATAAGTTTCTTCAATTAACTCTTTTTCTTTTTCTGTATTTGAAGCCACTAATTCTTTAATTTTTTGAGATTGCATAGTTTTGTATTCTTGTTTTACTCTATCTAACTTCTTTTCTAACTTTTCTTGATTACTCTTTGATTTTCTCTTTATGTCTTCAATGTTCATATTGTTTAATATATCTAAATACTCCAATTTCAAATCTTTTAATAAACTTTTTAAATTATCTAATATATATTTTTCCGAAACCATATTGTAAGTACATCTTAACCTACCATAATTCCTATAATTTAAACATCTATATTGAATTTTACCTTTTTCAAATGCTCCAGTATATGAAGCTCCACATTCTCCGCATTTTACAAAGCCACCAAATATATAATAATATTTTCCTCTTTGATAAAAACTTAATGTTTTCGTTCGCTGTTCTCTTTGCTTTTGAACTCTATCAAATTGCTCTTTACTAATAATTGCTTCGTGATGATTCTCAAAGTTATAATTTTCTTTCTTATCCAAAATTTTTACTTTTTTTCCGTGAATACCAATAACTTCTTTTTTATGAGTAACTAAAGTTCCAATATATGTTTTATCTTCTAAGATTTTCATTATCATATCTTTTTCCCAATATTCTCTGACATTTCTTCTTATATTTCTTCCTCTTTCTCTTTTAAATCTTTCCGCCTCAATAATTGAAGGATTTTTAAAATCATATTCTGTATTTAATTTCTTTGCAATTGCATTCATTCCAAATCCTTCTTCATACAAATTATAAATTGTTACAATTGCTTCTCTTACTTCTTCATTTACAGTTAAAACTCCATTTTTTCCTTTAATATAACCATATCTAGGACCAGAAACATAAGTACCATTTTTTAATCTATCATTCAAAGCATCTCTTACTTTTCTTGAAGTTTCTTTTACATATCTTTCATTAATCCAAGTAGTAATTCCAACAATATCATCATTATCTGTTAATAAATTGAAAGGAGCTCCCATTTCTTTTATTAATATAAGTTCTACTTCTTCATCTTTCCATTTATTCAAAATCGTTTGAGCAATTCCATTATTCCTTGATAGTCTTGACCAATCTTTCATAAGTATTATGGGTTTGGGCTTTAAATTATTTACTAATTCATATAATTCATTAAATGCTGGTCTATCTTCAATTGGAATATAACCTGAAATATCATCATCAATAAAAATCTTTTCAACTTTCCAACCATTTTCTCTTGCAAAATCATTTATCATATTTTTTTGGGTTTCAATACTTCCATAATTCTTCTTATCTTCATCTTTACTTATTCTGGCATAACCATAAACATCTTTCATTTTTCATTCCAATCCTACAACTCACTTTTCATTATTTTAACCATATTATTTAATACTTTTTCTACTTCTGCTCCACCTGAAACAAATATAGAAACACTATTTTTCTCTTGCAATTCTTTAATTTTTTCTTGTATATCTTTTTCTTCTTTTTCATTTGCAGTTAAATAAATTTGAATAACTTTTCTATTATCAATTATCTTTTCTTGAACTTTCACAATAAAATCTCCTAATAAAATTAAAATTTCATATTTATAAAATATATTATATAAAAATTTAGTATATGAATTAATCTCTTATTATTTTTATAATAATATATTTTTTACAATAAAGCACTCTTTTTTCCATATCCATTTTTACATTTTGTTTTGCATAGAAGTTAAATTTAATAATTTTTTAAATTTTTGAACTATTTAAAATATACTTTTTCTGCTTTTTCTTTTATAAGAGTAAATAAACTTTTTAACTTGTTCCTTTTTAAAGCATTACTTTGATATTCTTTTAATGGAATTGGACTAACTCCAATTTCGTTTAATTTTTTTATATAATTATTAATTTTTCCATATGTATATTCTAAATTTTGTTTCACACAAAATTCTGAATTATATAAAGCATCTAATGTATAATCTAAAACATCTTTCATAAATTTTTTTAATTTCTTTTTCATACCATCTTTATAATTAGAATTATTAATAATTTTTCTTGCTTCTTTAAGAGTATAATTATCTCCAACATATAAATAATCTTTCAAATAATCAAAATAATACTTTTCCATTGAGCTTTTACTCCAATAATTATATAAATCTTTTTCAATTCCATAATTCACAAATTGTTTTTTAATAAAACTTTTCTTACATTGAAGTTCAATTCTTAAAATGTTTTTATCTTCTTTTTTTTTAGTTTTAGCTCCTCTATCATAAGCATTCAAATTATGTTGTCCATTTTTAGTTTGTAAATATTTAGATGTTGAATATTTATATTTTTCTTTCATATACTTATATTTCTTTTTATTCCAATCTAACACATCTAAATAACATTCTAATTCCTCTTCAGATTTTAATTCAACATCAACACAATAATCAATTCTATTTAACTCAAGTGTTTTATTTTTACCAAATAATTCTTCTGAAACTTCTTTTACTTTAGTCAAATATCTATCTAAATCACTTAATTTAATATCTCTTTTATTTAAAACTTTATGAGCTGTTGTCATAATAGTTATCAGTTTTTGATTTAAATTGTATTTAAATTCAATTCCTTTATAATTAAAAGAATAACTTATAGTCTTAAAACCATTCTTTTTCTTACTCTCAAATTTCTTAAAACATATACCCTTACTTTTCAACTTTTTTATTCTTAATCTTACACGTCTTATCAAAAAATTAATACTATCTATCATTTCTACTCCTTTTTTTCTGTTCTTTCAACTATTTTTTATTATTCAACCCGTTCAAACAAGTCTACTTGAGACAAAATTTTTCAAGCAAAATTTTTCCTCCTGCCCGTATATTTATAGCAAGCCAGGGCTCTACTCTTTATTTATACTATTAGCTAAATCATTATAATATTTTATATTATCCACTAATAATTTTGTTTCTTCAATTTTTTCAATGTTTTTCGGAGTTGCTTGTTTTTTCCAACCTCTAGGTTTAAAAATTCTTTCATAATTTTTCATAGTATAATATTTATTTATATTTTTAGGTTTACGATTTATTTCCATTCTTGGAGTAGATGAATCAGCTGATTCAAACTTATACTTGCTCCATAGTTTCTCCGAACAAACTCCAAATGCGTGGATTTTTATATTAGGATTGGAACTATTGTTAATTATCTCAAAACATTTATTCAAAAATTTTACTCGTTGCTTTTGACTTCTTCCTACTAATCCTCCTAAAGCCATATATTTTATCTGCTCGTTTTTACTATCTCTATATTCTAGTGCTTGTTCTAACCATTTATAATCTTCTCCATAATGAAAAGTATATAACAACTTTTCAGGACTTCTTATTTTTTCTTTCATATACAAGTAGTTATCCCAAGTTTTCTTACAACATTCCTCTAATTGCTCACTACTAGCTTTTTTTGGAGGAATAACATCTATTTGACCAAATAAAGTAATATATTTATCCCATTTATTTATCCATTTTATATAAGTATCAACATTTATTTCAATATTCTTATTACTAGCTGTAAAAGCTCCTGAATCTATCATTATATTTCCTTTTGTCATTTCAAATCCTTGTTGTATTTTTTCATCTGATAAATCTTTTAAATACCAATATGAATGTAAACTATTGAATTTATTATCTCCTAAATTTTTCAAATAAGCTTCCTTAGTAGCTCCTGTTAAGAATCTAGAAAATACATTGTAAAATTTCATTTATTAATAACTCCCTTACTATGAAAAATTTAATTTTTTATGTACTTTTTTATATTGTTGCATCATTATCTATCGAATATAATAAATCTTTCTGTAGATTTTGTAACATCTTATCAGTACTCTTTTGTATTATATTTTTTTCTTCATTTCCCAAATCAGTTAAAAATTTTGAAATTTCTTTACATTTTACTTCCAATAATCGTTGATTATAATAAATTTCACTATTAATAATAATTCCATTGTCAGTATTATAATATCTATAAGTTTCTTTAACTCCATTTTTTTTACTAACCTCATTTATTGACATTTCTAAACATTCTTTAACTTTTTCAAAATTTCTTTCTACTGATAAATGCATATTATTTAATAAACTAATTACTTGTTTTGGCTTGATAATATATTCTTGAGAATTTGAAAATATTTTTTCACTTAATTTATTAATAAAATCTTCCATTATACAAAATGCATTCTCATTTGCTCTTTTTACTTGATTATAACTATACTCATTTAAATAATAATCAGTTTTTTTATTTTGATATTTCATTATTTCACCTACTTTCTAAATTTATGTAATTTCTGTAAAATCACTTGTAACTCTTGCAGTTCTATATATTAAGCACCAGTGTATTTATTACATCTTACATTTTTATTTTGTAAAGATTGTTCCATTCTCGTTATATCTAACAGCTATATACATCTTATCAGGCTTTAACCCAATAAAAGTTTCTTCTTTTTTAGTTCTTGGATTTTTTCGTCTAATTTGAGGTCTTTCTTGATTATAAGTTTTATAAAGGAATCCTTGATTAAAAAGTTCTTTACACATAACCGCTTTATTGCAAGGAAAAACTAATCCTTGTTGAGTATAAAAATCTTTTATACTTTTATAAAATAATTCTGGATAAACATAATTTATTTCATTACTACTATCATAAAAACCTATAAAACCATCTTTATTAATATCTTGCATTTTCATAAATTTTGCACTTTCATAATCAACTACTGATAATTTTCCTATATTTGTTAATATATCAACGGCAGAAGTTATCATATTAATTGGCGACACTGTTTCTACCATTTCATTCTGTTCTTTGCCTAAATTTATTAAAATATTCCAACCTTCTTTCAAAAAATCTTGTTTCTCTTTTGTATCCTTTATAAACTTATTTTCAAATGCAAAGTCTAATAATATTGAGTAGCTGATATATAAACCAACTATCATTTCAGCTGTTCTTGAAGTTATTTCATTACCAGTTTCTTGAATTTTTTTATCAAAAATTTTCGGAATTTCATTTTTAATTTTTTCTAAATTATTTATTAAATACTCTATAAACTTTTTCATATTGTATTGTAATTCTTCTTGATGTTCTTGAATAATTTTCAAATTTTCATCTATAACATCTCCCTTTTTTATATTGACAATTATTACTCTAGACATTCTACTTTCACAAGAATTCGGAAATATTTCACCTGTTGCAATAATTTGACCATTAAAACGATTCATTTTTCTCATTTCTCCATTTGACTTACTTCGAGCTCCTGATATTTTATCAAAACAAAGTGCAATTAGTTTTTCAGCCACTCTATTCATTTCTTTTGCTTCTTGTCTATTAGAAGCTGGATAATAATCATCACATAAAACTAAGACTGAACCACATTTTGAAGCTTTTTCTTCAATACTTGGTATTCCATCTAGAAAATTCATTGGAGAATGATTTCTATTAAAATTACCAAAATGACTACAAAAAGCACTTACCATTGATGTTTTTTTACATTGTGAAGGACCTAATACCCACATCAAAAATCCCATTGGAATTGATAATTCTTCAAATATAGTTGTTAATGGAGCCATAAATGTTAAAGCTAATATTGGTAAAGTTATATTTTTCGGTGCTATATTTAAACAATCAAATGTTATTTTTAATGATTCTGCTATTTCAAATTCCTTATTAGTAAAGCAGAATCTGTTTAAAGTTTCATTTTCAAGGTCAACTTTAACAGCTTCATCTGTACCTATCGCTCCTTTATAATGTAAAAACACTTTTTTATTATTCATTTCCGTAAAGCCTATAAATTGGTAAACGATTTCTTTCTCAATAACATCAGCAATTTCTTTTATGCTTTGTATTTGATTACCTCTCTTTCCAAGGTTTACTACTACTTTTAATCCCCATTTATCATTTATTAGCCATTTTCCATTTTCAAACTCATCTAATGATATTCTATATTCTGAAAGTTCTTCCCCTTCAGGAGCTGTTATTCCTTTAACAACTAGATAACTTTTTGTTTTATTAGGAGCTATATATATTTCTAATTTTAGTGGAACTATAAATGTATTAGATATTTGTTCTGCCTCTCCAAGTTCATTAAACATTTCGAGTCCATTAATGGAAAAATTATAAGATGTGTTTTTTAATATTTCTAAATATTTTTTTAATTCTTTTGGTAAATTTTTGATAAAATTTTCATTTTTTCTTTTTTGATTTTCTATAAAACTTTCATTATTTTCATTTTTTTGATTTTTCTTACTATTCAATTCACATAAAATCCTCTCTTTTTTTATTTTTACTTGATTTATTTCAAAAAGTATATTATAATAAAAATAGGCAAATAAGTTCTGGCTACTATTAATTAAATAAGTAACCGAATTTGTTTAGTGTTGTTTTAGTAAAAGCTCGCGAACGCCAATTCAATTGAGCTTTTACTTTTTTTATTCAGATTTTGTTGCATATTTTTGAATTTTTCTTTCAATTTCTATCTTTTGTTTATTAAATTTTTCTAATTCTTCAATCATTTCTATTTGTTCACTAATATCAGGAATATTAAGCATTATCTTTCCAATCATATCACAAGTAATTCTATTAGGTGTCAATTTTTCAGCTTGTTGATTAATATTTTTTTGAATAATTGAACTATTTAATAATAAAAATAAAAACTTACTATCTATAATTTCAGAAATAGGTCTTACTATTATAATTTCAGGTCCATATACAGCAGTAATATTCTCTGCAGAAGAATTTTTTAAAGTTACTAATTTAGGCTTATGGTCCTTTTGCTTTATCGGATAAATTATATCGAAATTCTTTACTAAAAATCTATCGTCGTTATCATTTTTATCAAAAGCTTTTTCCTTTGATATTTTTTTCAAGTCTAAAGTATCTTCAACAAATAAACTATCTTCATACGATAAAATATCATTATAATATATGTTTCCTGTTTGACCACTTCTAAAAATTTCAGCAATACCTCGCAACATCATCAGCATATTATAATTTTTCATTTCATTCCCCCCTTTCATTTTATTTTATTTTATTTTATTTTTCCTCCTTTCTGTTGTTAACATAATTGTACCATATTGTAAATTATTTGTCAAGTATTTCATATCATTTTATAAAAAATAATTTTTATAGTATTTTATTTAATATAAATGTGTATTTTTAAACTTTTAAATTCCAAAAATAAAAGAGAATATTTTTGATTTTCATATTTCAAATTATATCCTCTTTTTATTTATATTTTATAATTCCTTTAATTCTGATTTATATTTATAGTAACTATTTCTTGATATTCCTGCTAATTTTCTACATTCATCATCATTTAGAGTACCTTCAAAAGTTTTACTATGTTTTAATATTATCTCTTTCGCTTTTTTTGATTTCTTAGTTATGAGTCTAACTCCTTGTTTTTGTCCAAGTTGCTTTCCCTTTAATTTTGCTGTTAATAAACCTTCCTTTACTCTTTGATGTAGCCTAGTAACTTCAGCCTCAGATTCTTCGAATGCTCTTTTAATCTGTTCTTTTACTAAATTCATAAGTAATTTATTTATAATATCAAATAAAGCTGTAGTAAATTCGTTCATAGTCTCACTATCAGTATTTATTTGTATATCTATTTGCTTTGTTTCAAGTGCTTGTTTATATACAGAAGTATTTATATGTGGTTCTTTTAAAAATACAAGATTAATACCTTTTCTAAACAACTCTTGATATAGATTAAAACCTTCGTCTACATTTCTTGACATTCTACTAACAGAGTCAAATATTAATGTATCTCCTGGTTTTAGAATTTTTAATAAATTCTCAAATTTCTCTCTTCCTTCTAGCTTTGTTCCAGTATATACTTCTTTTATAATTTTAGCTGTTGGAAATTCTGCTAAAATATTACGAATTTGCCTTTCTATATTTTGCTTTTTAGTCGAAACTCTTGCTACTCCATATAAATTATTTTCCATTTTAATTTTCCTACCTCTCTTATTTTAGTACCAAAAATAACGATAGTTATTTTTAATAAATTTATTATAGCTTCAAACGCATCTTTTGGCACGAGCTTTTGAGACATTTTTTTATACCGTTTAATTTGGTATAAAAAATAGCAGCTCGACTTGAACTGCTATTCTAATTTTTTATTCTTCAATTTCTTTAGCAACTATCACAAATCTTCCATTTTCTTGACTATATTCGCAAGTTGATAAAGTTAAAAGTTGTTCTCCAAATTCTGCTGTAACTCCTGTATCATATAAACTAGCTTTTTTACTTTCATTTATATAATAATTATAATCTTCTATTGTTTCAGCATTAATAAAATTATAATATTTAAATACATTCATCTCATCTTGATAATATACTCTTGATTTGAAAACTGCTATTATTTCAAATGTTAAATCAGCTTCTGCTGTTGTAAATCTTATTGTAGGGTGTTCCTTATAATAGCTTTCATCTTTATATTTCAACAAATCTTGAAACATATTACCATTTTTATTATTATGACCATAAATTAATAAATTGGAGCTAGGTAATAACCAATTATAATCTTTATCTAAAAAGATAGCGCCATCTTTGGAATTTTCCTTTAAATAAGTATGTCTTAAATAAAATTTATTGTCAATTCCTTGAACGACAGGAAAATTTATCTTTGTATCTTTTATTTCAAGCCAACCGAACAATATCTTTATTTACATTTTTTAAAGTTCTTACTTTTAAAACTCTTTCAGAAACTTCTTCTTTTGATGTTTCTATTACATCTTTTGCTTCTGATGATATTGTATCTTCTACCACTTCATCATCAATTTCAATTTCATTAATAATTTTTTCATAATTATAATTTATTTCATTTTTCACTGCACTACTAACACTATAGCAATATAATAAGAAGAATAAAATAAAAATTAACACTAAATTTACTAATCTTATGCCTCTTTTTTTTGTTTTTTCTGTAGTATTATTTGACATTATTTAACTCTTTTCTTATTTTTGTTTTTTACTAATATTAAACTAATAATAATTCCTGTTACTACAAGATATGGTAATATTGAATATCTACCTGTTTTAGGAGTGTCATCTAATATATGCTCTGGTTTAGATGGAGCTTCTGTTGTGTCAGGATTAGTTGGTGTTGCTGGTGTAACAGGAGCTACTGTTGTTTCTGCTAAAACATAAGTACTAAAATGTTCTGTTTCAAATTGTGCATATTTTTTATTATCTATTGTTACTATATTTACTTTATATTCAACTTTATTTCCATCTTCTTCTATTCTATAAACTACTAATCTTGAAGTATCAAAACCATCTGGAACTGGAATTGAAATTTTTACTTTTCCGTTTGGCTGTATCTCTACTCCATTTGATTTTAATTTTATGTCGTAAGCAACAAAATTCATATCATCTTCAAGAACTGTTATATTACTTTTTTCAATAGTTTTTACTTCAATGACTGTATTTTCTGGAACTACATCTGTTGTTGTATCTAATCTTACATTTTTATCTGATGTTGCAACTGCTGAATTTTCTGTTTTTTGCTCTTCTCTACGAACTTTTATAGCCATATAGTGATATTGTATACCTAATCCACCCTCAACATTCATTTCACTTGCATTAAAAATATATAAATTTTTTTCATTTGGAAAATATCTACCTAAATTATATACATCTTCATTTTGAATTGTTATTTCTGATTTAGTAAAAACTTTTTTCAAGCTACTAATTATATAATCATTTAATTCATCATCTTTAACAGAATTAGGAACAGTTAATACTGGAAGAGCCGTTGCTTCAACTCTACATTCATCATATAAAACACCTTTATTGAAAATATATACTGTAAGAGATGAACCTGTATTAAAAGGGTCTCCACCTGAACCTTGTCGAACTATAATTGAAATAGAACTATCGGCTGGAGGCTTATACCAAAAATCACTTTTTTCAACCTCTTCACCAAAATTACAATAATCCTCATCACTCCAAGTATCCCAAGGAATTAAAGGACATTCAAATTCATAAGCCTTAAATTTTTCTATTTGAATTGCTTTTGCAGCTGCTTCATCTTCAGCATTTCTTTTATCTGCATTACTATATGATATTGTAATATCTTTTTTTAGATTAGAACTATTTTTAAAGCTAACTTCCTTTTCAAAAATACTAGGACCATATATAAACAATTCATCTGATGGAAGATTTTTCTCTTTTAAAATTAAGTCTATTTGCTTTTTTATTGGATTAGAATTCTCATCATATATTCCATTAACATATTCTAAATCAGTTATATCTAGTTTAATTTCATTAGGTATTGCATCTAATATCTTTTGTTTTTCTTCATCTGTAAGAGCAAAAGACTTATTACAACCTAATGTTAATATAGCAAAAATCATTATAATTATTGCTATTAATAGTTTTTTTGTTTTCATTTGTTTTTCCTCTTTCTTTAAAAAATTTTGTATTTTAATTAATTCTTTTGTATTTTTTCTACATCTACACACCTCCAAATCTATACAATTTTATTTATTAAATACATAAATGTACCAGCACTTGAATCATCTATTCTTGAATATTCTTTCCAATTAATTTTATATTGATTTTTTAATATAATAGGTTCTTCTAAACCTTCTTTTGTTCCAGCACCTGTATTATCACTCCAACTTAATATTCCTTTTTTTATAGTCCCATTTTCTAATGAAAATTCTTTATATACACAATCCTGTTTTAATGGCTTTTTAGTATAGCCCAGTTCATTTGTAATAAAAATAGCATAACCTTCTCTAAAAGCTGGAACATTATCTCTTATTTTTTCAATTCTTTGTATATCCTTTAAGTAAAGATAACAATTTACATCTTTTGCTCCATGATTTTTTAAATTAAATGTTTCATTATCAACTATTTTTTTACAACCCTTTGTTTTATATTTTAACTCAATCGGTATCCATCTATTATTTATAATAACTAATATATCAATATGCATACTAAAATCAAAGGTCGGACAATATTCTAATCTTACTTTTGCTTCTGAATATTCTTCTTGTATTATCAAAGCAAGTTCAAATTTAAAATCATCTTCTGAATAAAATATTTTTCTCCTTTCTTTTAACTTTTCAATAACTCTCTCAATTTCAAAATTCTTCACAATAATCCTCCTTTGTATAACATCTTTATTTTATGATTTATACTTTTTTGTAAATCATATCATATAAAAATTTGTTTGTAAATAGTTAAAGCTATATTTTATAGTAAGTTATTTTTACATCTAATATTTTATAAACTATATTCAAACATTTATATGAGGAGGTATTTCTTATGATTAACTTAAATGTTATTAAAATTTTAAAAACTAAACAAATAACAAAATATAAATTATTTAATAAATTAAATCAAATTCGTTCTATTAAGGGAGAGCCTTTAATGAATTATACTAATTTTCAAAATATGATAAATCAAGCTAATAAGTCTGTTTTATATCAAGATTTAGATGAACTTTGTGAGGCTTTAGAATGTGATATTACTGATTTACTTACAAGAAATTAAAATAACTCAACTACTTATTTTAAAATATAAAAATAAACCATACAAAATATTGATTTTTTATCAATAATTGTATAGTTCTACTTTATTACTATTCATATTAATTTTAAACTGTTGTTTTTAAAATAAATCTGAATGTGAACCTGTTCTATAAGCTGTTAATACTAATTCGCCTTTATCTATTTTATATATTAAAAGCCAATCAGGTTGTATATGACATTCTCTGTATCCGTTTGTATTCTCCCGTCAAATAATGTTCTTTATACTTATCAGGCAATATTTGTTCATTAGCAAGCATATCAACTACTTCTTTCAATAGTTTTAAATCAAGTCC
>CANQLM010000038.1 GCA_947624735.1 uncultured Clostridia bacterium
TCAACCATTAAATCAAAAACATTATTATCACTATTAATAATAATTGCTACATCTATATCACTATCTTCAGTATTTGTTCCTTTAGCATAAGAGCCAAATAAATACACTGCTGTAATACTGTAATGTTTTGATATCTCTTTAATATATTCTTCAATATTTTTTAAAATTTCTATATCAACATTCCCTTTAGCCATGCCCTAACCTCCTCAATATTTTTTATTTGTTCAGATGTATATTTTTCAGTACATTTTTTATAAAATTCATCTTTATAATCTTCATATCTTGCACTAATATTAAATGAATTACATGTCATTAATATTGTAGTCTTTTTATTATCTAATTCAATATTACATTTTTGGGCCAATATAACTAAATTATGAATTTTAGGCGGATATGGATTATTTTTGTTGACTTTAGCATATAATGCCTTTAATAGTTTTTCAATAGTTAAATGTCCAATAAATAATGCCCATGTATATTGTTTTGTTTCAAAGTTCTTTTTCATAGACTCATAATCTCTATCAGAACTTTCAATCCAGTAATTCATTAAATCTATATTATTCATATTATCACCTTTTTTAATTATAATAAATCCACCATATTAATCTTATACGATTATAATATGGTGGATTAACTTATACTGGGTTCGTATAAGATTGCTTTGGTGATCCGGAAGGGATTCGAACCCCCGACCCACAGCTTAGAAGGCTGTTGCTCTATCCAACTGAGCTACCGAACCGTAAATTAAATGACACTAATTATAATAGCATAATTATAAGTTTTTGTCAACTACTAAAAAATAGAATAATTAATAATAAATATGTAAATTTTTTGTGAAAATTAACCTAAATACTTGCCAAAACAAATTATATAGTGATAATATAGGAATGGAAATTCTTAGGGAAATAAGAGATAGGAGGAAAGAAACTTGATAGAAGTAAAAAATGTTACTAAAAGATATGGCAAATTTGTAGCTGTTCAAGACTTGAACTTTACAGTTGGAGACCATGAAATAATGGGATTTTTAGGCCCTAATGGTGCTGGAAAATCTACTACTATGAATATGATAACAGGATACATAGAGCCAACCAAAGGAAAAATAATCGTTAATGGATATGATGTGTCTAAATCTCCAAAGAAAGCAAAAAAGCAAATTGGATATATGCCAGAAAATGTTCCGCTATATAATGACTTAACAGTAAGAGAATTTATTAATTATATGGCAGAATTAAAAAATGTCAAAAGAAAAGAAAGAAAAGCAGAAGTAAACAAAGTAATAGAAGAAACAGGATTAAAAGATGTTCAAAAAAAGCTTATCAAAAAAATATCAAGAGGATATAAGCAAAGAGTAAGTATGGCAGGTGCATTAGTAGGCAATCCAGACATATTAATATTAGATGAACCAACTGTAGGATTAGATCCTAAACAAATTACTGAAATTAGAAGCTTAATAAAGAAACTTGGAAAAACTCATACAGTTATTTTGAGTTCACATATACTTTCAGAAGTTAGTCAGATATGTAAAAAAGTAATAATAATAAATAAAGGAAAAATATTGACAATAGATACCCCTGAGAATCTAGAAAAACAAACACAAGCAGAAAATAGCATTTTACTAACAGTTGAAGACAAAGAAAATAATATGGAAAAAATGAAGAAAAAAATAGCAGAAATAAATGAAATTACATTAGTTAAAGACAATGAAGACGGAACAAAACAATACTTAGTTGTTAGTAAAAAAGATTCAGATATTAGAAAAAAATTATTTGATATCTTACCAAAAAATAATATTACAGTATTTGAACTAAAACAAACTGAGACAACACTTGAAGATGCTTTCTTAAAAGTAATAAATAGTAAAGAAGCAGAAATAGCTAATGCAAAGAAGCATGAAGAACAAGAAAAAGAAAAAAGAGACAAAGAACTAGAAGCAATGAATAAAAAAGACAGAAAAAAGGCAATAAAGGAAGAAAAGAAAGCAGAGAAAAAAGCAAGAAAAGACGAATTTAATGAAGAATGGGAAAAAGAAAAACAAATTGCTAAGCAAGAAAAAGAAGAAAGAAAAAGCCAGAAAAAACAAGATAAAGAAAATAAGAAAAAAGCCAAATTAACCAAGAAAGAAACAAAAAAAGTAAAAGATACAAAAAAAGATACAAAGGAAGGCACAACAAAAAAATCTAAAGACAACGAAAATAAAATAAGTAAAAAGACCGATAATGACAATAAAACAAAAACAGTTAATAAACAAAGCACTCACAAAAATAGTACAAATACAAAAAAATCAAATACAAGTAAAACTAAAAAAAGTGTAAATACAAATAAAAAAGGAGGTAATAAATAATGTGGGCAATAGTAAAAAAAGAATTAAAAAATTATTTTCTATCTCCAATTGGATATGTTTACATAGGAATATTCCTTTTAACATGTAGCTTGTTTTTCTATTTAGATATATTTCAATATGCAAGTACAGATTTTGCAAATATGTTTGGCTCAAGTGTAACAGTATTAACATTTATAGTACCAATTTTAACTATGAGAATGTTTGCAGAAGAAAGAAAAAATGGAACAGAACAAATTCTACTTACATCACCAAAAAGCATTACTCAAATAGTTCTAGGAAAATTCTTTGCAGCTGCTTTAGTAGTAATAATGTCAACATTATTAACACTAATGTATTTTGGAATATTATCATACTTTGGTGAGCCACATATAGCAAGTTCACTAGTTGCAATTTTAGGATTTTCATTACTTTCAATAGCGTACGTTTCATTTGGAATGTTTGCATCAAGTATTACAGAAAATCAAATTGTGGCAGCAGTTATATCAGTAGGATTTTTCCTATTATCTTGGTTCTTACCTAATATGATTACAAAAGCAGGAACATTCTCATTAATGTATGCATTTTATGGCTCATTTATGAATGGAACAATATCAATAACAAATACAGTATTACTACTTTCATTCACAGTAATGTTTATATTATTTACAATGATAGTGATTCAAAAAAGAAAGTTAGTTAAATAGGGAGGGCAAAATGAGAAGATTTATAAAATTAATAAAAGAAAAATGGCTAAGACAAACAAGTATGACAATTTTCTTAGTAGCCGTAATATTTGCTATATTCCTATTAGGTAATAAAATATTAGACAACTTAAATATAGCACCATTAGATTTTACAAAAGAAAAATTATATTCATTATCAGATGAATCTAAACAAGAAATAAAAAAAGTAGAACTAAACGTAGATATGTACTTCTTTGGATATACAGACGAAAGCACAGCAGTAGTGCTTGCTAATCAATATCATGACATAAATGAAAAAATAAATGTTCATATGATAAATGCAGAAGAAAGACCTGACTTAGCAACTGAGTATGGGGTAAGTTCAACTGACCAAATGGTTGCAGTTTCATCAAGCCAAAGATATAAAGTTATTGACGCTAGCGAAATGTATACATATGATACAACAACTTATGAAACAATAGACATAACAGAACAAAAATTAACAAACGCAATATTAGATGTAACAATTGCAAAAAAACCACAAGTTTACTTCTTAACAGGACATGGAGAATATGGAATAAGTAGTTCTTCTTATATGTATGTTTTAGCACAACAAATTACAAATGAAGTAAACGATGTAAATACATTAGACTTGCTTTTATCAGATATGCCAGAAATTTGTGATGTATTAATAATAGCAAATCCAGTAAAAGATTTCTCAGAATTAGAAACAGAAAAAATAGAAAATTACATAAATAATGGTGGAAAAATTGTATGGTTACAAGATCCATATTTATTTAATGAAGATGCAGATAATCAAAGTTTTGCAAATATAAACAAAATATTATCACTATATGGAGTTAGTTTCTCTAAAGGTGTTGTTTGCGAACAATCAGCAAGCAATATGCTAGCTGGAAGTCCAGAATTAATAATTCCAGAACTAACATATAATAGTATAGTAAAAGATATATATACAGATGGTTCAATAGTAATGTTTGATGCAGGAAAAATAAATACTGCAGATGCAGAAACATTAGAAAATCTTAATGTATCAGCATCACCATTTATTCAAACATCAGAAGATGCATTTTATAGAGAAGATGCTAACTCAAGCATTTATACAAAACTTGATACAGATGAAGAAGGCCCATTTGTATTAGGTGAAATACTAACAAAGCAAATAAGTGAAGAAAAAAATTCAACTTTAGTAGCTATTTCTAATAGTTTATTTGCAACAAATGTTACTATACAATTAGGACAGACTGTAACAACACCAATTTCACTAAGAAACAATGATGATATATTACTTAATACAGTTGCTTACTTGTCTAATAGAGAAGATTCAATTAGAATAAGAAAAGATTTAGGAGTTGTAACTTATACTGCAACTGAATCCCAAGACAAAATTGTAAAAGCAATAATATTTGGAGTTCCTGCACTAATAATTGTAGTTGGAATAATTATTACAATTTTTAGAAAGAGAAGAAATAAATAGTATATCTATATAAAAAATAAAACCTTAGATGCTTTAGGGTTTTATTTTTGCTTAATAAAAAAGCTATATGTAGTATTAAAGCTAAATTTATAATTATGTAAAATTTTGTTTATAAAAATCCTTGAAAATGAATATAAAGTATTATAAAATATAACAAACAAAATCCTAAGTAAAGGAAATAAATATGGAAAGCAAAAGTGAAAAAAATAGTAATGTTCCACATAAAAAGAGAAGAAAGCTAATAGGCAAAAAAGCTAAAAAAATAATCGTAACAATATTTATTGCAATATTAGTTATAGCAATAATTGTAATTATAGGACTATATCTGGGCAATAATAGTGTAAGATTATGGATGGACAAATATATACTAGGAAAAGATGTTGGAGAAGAAAATTTACCAAAAATAGATATTGAGCAGAGTGAAAACATCTCAGTATATGCTTATGGCGGATATGTTGCAACATTAGGAAATGGTAAACTTACTATATATAATAATAGTGCAAATGTAGTAAATACAATAGATGTAGTAGTAAACTCTCCTAAATTTTGCTCATACGGGAAATATTTACTTATAGCAGACCAAGAAGGACAAAATTTATATTTAATATATAATGATAGTTTACAATGGCACAAAGAAATGGAAGGAGATATATCACAAATTTACGTAAACAAAAATGGAGCAGTTTGTGCTGTACTTTCAGGAACAACGTACAAGTCAATAATAGTAATGTTTAACATTAATGGAAATGAGGAATTTAGAACATTTTTATCCACAACTACTGCAACAGATGTTACAATATCAGATGATAATAAATATTTAAGTTATGTAGA
The DNA here is from genome assembly GCA_947624735.1 of uncultured Clostridia bacterium. Classification (GTDB taxonomy): domain Bacteria; phylum Bacillota; class Clostridia; order TANB77; family CAG-508; genus CAG-793. The sequence goes on from CANQLM010000038.1 coordinate 5,330, forward strand.
AATAAAAACTGCAGGTACGACGATAGAATCATTAGTAAAAACTATTTCAATAGAAAAGGCAAAAAATGTACCAAGTGAAGCAATAATCTATACATATACAACTAGCCCAAACTCATTACTTCTAAAAATAAAATATAAAAATGACAAAGTTGTAGCATATTGTGATGAAGGAATACATATTTATCAACAAGGAAATGACGAAGAGATACTTAAATTTGATAATAAAGTAAATTTTGCTGATATTAATTTGAATGGACATTTTTGCTTAGTTAGAGAAAGTGATGCCAATAGTTTACTTAATACTGAATATGAATTAAAAATACAAAATGTTGATAGCAAAAAAGAACATACTCACTTAATAAAAAGTGCAATAAAAAACATTTATTGTAAAGATGATATAATAGCCATAAATTTGGGAAATGAAGTAGAATTTGTAAATACTAATGGTTGGCTTACAAAAAAATTCACATCATTACAAAATATAAGAGATATAAAACTTGGAGATGAAGTAGCAGCAATAATTTACAAAAGTAAAATAGAAATTCTTAGCTTATAAAGGTTTATGGGTAACCTTTTAAAAACCTAAATATTATAAAGGAGTTAATCAATTTTATATAATTGATTATAAGAGAATAAAATGATAGTAGATATAATAATTATAGCAATTGTAATTCTTTCATTAATACTTGGAAGACATAAAGGTTTAACTGTATGTTTAGTAAACTTTTTCTCTTTAATTATTGCATTAGTAGTTGCACTAATGTTTTATAAACCAGTAGGAACATATTTTAGAGAAAATACACCAATAGGAGAAAATGTAAAACAAGTCATAAAAGAAAATTTACCAATGAATGATGAAGAATTAAAAGTTGAAGATAATTCAATTTTGCCAGTAGGAATGAAAAAATATATTAATGAACAAGCAAAAAATGCAAATAATGCAAAAGATGAAGCAATAGAAAACATTTCAACACAATTATCAACAGAAGTAATCAATATAGTATCATTTGTAGGAATATTTATAATAGCAAGAGCAATACTTTTACTAGTAAAAATCTTATCAAAAATAATAAACAAACTTCCAATACTAAAACAAATAGATCATCTTGGTGGTGCTGTAATTGGAGCAATAGAGGGAGTTATAATTGTTTACTTTGCATTTGCAGTAATTTCAACAATATCTCCTGTATTTGAAAACACAGCAGTTCTAGAGCAAATCAACAATTCATTTATTGGAAAAGCAATGTATAATAATAATATAATAATGAATAAAATTAATAATTTATAAAATATTGATATTTTTATTGTTATTTGTTATACTAATAATCAATGCGATGGGAGCGCTAAAAAATGAAAGAACATAAGAATTCAAAATCTAATAAAAAAGGTAGTAAGAAAAAGCATAAAGTTGTAAAAAGAGTATTTTTAGGGATTTTATTAATAATAATAGCATTTGTAGCATACTTTGCAGTTAGAGTTTGGCAAAATGGTGGAGGTATGTCTGGAATAGTAACAACAATAGTAGGAAGTAGTAAAGATGAAATCGCTAGCCTAGAAGATATTTATGTATTATGTTTAGGAAAGAGTCAAAACTTGACAGATACATTAATGGTTGTGAAATATAGTCCTAAAACACAATCTGCATCAATGCTTTCAATCCCAAGAGATAGTTTTGTTGGAAAAAGCAAGGACTCAGCATCAGCTTGGGATAAAATAAATGCTAAATATCAAATAAATCCACAATCAACATTGGATGCAGTAAATGAATTAACAGGTCTTAATGTTAAATATTACATAACAGTTGACACAAAAGCATTAAGAGACTTAGTTGATGCCATAGGTGGAGTATACTTTGATGTACCAATAAAAATGGATTATGATGATGTAACACAAGACCTATATATTCATTTAGAGCCAGGATATCAATTACTTAATGGACAACAGGCAGAATGGGTAGTTAGATTTAGACATAATAACAATGGAACATCATACTCAACAGAATATGGTAACAACGACTTAGGAAGAATGAAAACACAAAGAGAATTCATTAAAGTTGTATTAGAACAGACAATGAAACCAAGTAATATAACTAAGATAAATGAACTAATAAAAATTGCAACAGAAGAAGTAGACACTAACTTATCTTGGGATATAATGAAGAAATATATACCAGCATTACTTAAATTTAATGTTGACAATTTAAGAACTGGGCAACTTCCTGGTTCACCACAGTATTTTAATAATTTATCATTTTTCTTAATAAATGAAACTCAAGCTAAAGAAGTAGTTAATGAGTTATTCTTAAAAGAACCAGATACAGAGGAGAATAATGGTAATGTAGTAGGAAATGAAACGACAGTACAGACGGGAATAGATGAACAAACTGTAACAAAACCAAATTCACAAATAACACTAGAAGTATTAAATGGAACAGGAAATACAAGTAAATTTACATCTGCTGTAAAGCAACTTCAGGACCAAGGCTACAAAATAACAAAAAAAGGGCAAGCAACAGTTACAAAAACAACTGTAATAATAGATAGAAAAAATAATTCAAGTGAAGCTAGAAGTTCAATAAAATCACTTCTAGGAACAGGAAAAATTGAAGTAGGAGAAGACTCAAATGGAGTTGATTTTACAATTATAATAGGACAAGATTATTAATAAAAAATAGTGGGGGCTATTTTAATTTAAATAGTACCCACTATTTTTTATATTAAATTTATTGATGATCAGATTTATGTTTTCTACTCAAAGCTATTACAAAAAGTAATAAAACTAAGAATGTTCCAAATAGTCCTAATACAAAGTTTAAATAATTTCCAGAATATATATCACGGCTAGCAATTAAATCAGATGAATATTTTTTTCCATTAAAATTGTAAGTTATAGTTCCAACAACTTCACCTTTCGCAATAGGTGCTAAAAACTTTTTTATTTTAATATTAGGGGTAACATCTAAAACTTCGCCTCTTTTAATTAATGCTCTAATATCATCTTTTACAATTAAATCTAAATTTTTAGAATTATAATCACCATTTAAAATTTTATAATTAGTTGCAACATCACCACTAGATATTAAATTACCATAGTAAAAATTATCAAACCCATAATTAAATAATCTAAGGCAATCTGCCTCCCTAGTAGTATTTTTATTTTCTTCAGTTTGAACATAACTAGCAACAGACGAATTAAGAATTACAACAATTAAATTCACATCATCTTTTTTAGCACTTGCAACTATACAATATCCTGCAGGGTCTGTATAACCTGTTTTTATGCCATTTGCATAGGGAAGATAGTATTCTCTATCACTATAAAGCAAAGAATTTGTACATTTGCAAGTTCTAGTATTACCAGTATAAAATTCCGTGTTAGGTATAGAATAAGACATTTGCTTAGTTATATTCATTAATTCATCATTTTTATAAGCATATCGACCAATTAAAGCCATATCATAAGCAGTAGAATAATGATTTTCATTATGAATACCATTAGGATTTACAAAGTTTGTATTAGTACAACCAATTTCTTTAGCCTTTTCATTCATCATATTTGAAAAAGTTTCAATACTCTTATTAAATTTATTCTTTGAATCTTCTGAAGAATCCAAACTATAATTATTTCCACCATTTGCAATATATTCAGCTAAAACAAAAGCAGCATCATTAGCAGAACCAATCATTAAAGCATAAAGGAGGTCTTTGACACTTAGAGATTCACCGGGAACTAAATTAATTATAGTATAAGTTGCAGGCACACTTTTTACGGCATAATAGCTTACATTAACCATATCAGTGATATTACAATTAGATAAAACTAAAAGGCCTGTAATTATTTTAGTAGTGCTAGCAGGGTATAGCTTTTGAATTCCATTTTTATTATAGAGAACTTTTCCAGTATCTTCATCCATAAGAATAGCACTTTCAGCATATATTTCTAGTCCTGTACTATTAGTTAAAAGTTCATTAGGAATATCTTTATTTTCCGCAAAGACGTAGCCATAGTTACAAACAAAAGACAAAATAAAAAAGACTATTAAAATTTTATATAAATTACGTAAATTTTTGACTCTCAATTGGACACTCCTTAAAATTTTTCTAATCTTAATGATAGCAATAATTAATAAATAAATCAAGTTAATTATAGGATTTCCCAAAATTATATTTTTAATTAAAAAGAAAGGAGAAGTTTTAAATATGTTAGATAATTTAAAATCAAAACTAAATAATTTAAATAATAAACAAAAGATAATAATAGCGGTGCTAGGATTTGCAATAATTGTGGTAGTATTTGTACTTTTATATAAAGCTTTTTATACAGATGATGAAGATGTTATATTTGAACAAAATGAACAAGAGAATGAAAGTGAATTACAAGAAATAGAAGAAAATCAAAATAGTAAATTAGGAATTTTACAAGAAAAAAAGACAGTTACAGTACATATAGTCGGGGAAGTAAATTCTCCAGGAGTTGTAACTTTAGAAGAAGGAGCGCGAATAATAGATGCAATAAATGCTGCTGGTGGAAAAACAGAAGATGCAGATTTAAGCAAAATCAATTTGGCTTATATAATTGAGGATGGTATTCAAATATATGTACCAAACTATAATGAAACATCAAAAGTAGGAGAAAATGATGAGGAAAAGCAAATTCAATATGTAAAAGATGGCCCGGGAGAAGGAATAATAGTAACTGCAGAAGCACAAGACAATGAAGAAGAAAAAAACACATTAGTAAATATAAATACTGCAAATTTAGAAAAACTTCAAACACTTCCTGGAGTAGGACAGAGTACGGCACAAAAAATTATTGAATATAGAGAGCAAAATGGTAATTTTAAAAATATAGAAGAACTTAAAAATGTTTCGGGAATAGGAGAAAGTAAGTATAACAATATTAAAGACAAAATAACAGTATAAACGATTAATATGTGAAAAATTGTAAATCAACAATTAATATGATATAATTATTCATATAAAACAATAGATATAGGGAGAAATGAACTATGAAATGTAAAAAATGTTGTGCAAAAAATATAAATAATGCAAACTATTGTAATAGTTGTGGTAATAAGTTTACTGAACAAGATAGAAAAAAAGCAACAAGATGGACTTTGGTTTGGTTTTTAGAAAAATATGATAAGATAATGAGTTATATAGACTTAAGCTTTTTAGGAAATTACATAAAAAGTAAATCATTAAAAATATTATATAAAATCTCATCTGTCTTAATTGTACTAGCAATAGGAATCTATTTTTTAATATCAAGAGGTATTAATGCAAAAATCTTAGAAGGTGAAGACTACAAAGTACAATATAATACAGAATTAGAAGAGTATTATTTGTTATCTAATAAAGAAGAAACAAAACTAAATTTATACATTCCAAATAGAGCAAAAGGAATAACGGTGCAACTTTTAGATAAAGAAAATAAAATTATAGAAGAAAATGATTATGAAGCTAATTCAAGTATAACTTTAGATAAAAATGAGAATGAAAATTACTATATATTTGAAATTAAATATGGAAACAACAATCTTGATAAATTTAAAATTTATGTATATCTCAATAGAGCAGAGGAGGTGTAGTATAAATGCAAGATAAAAAACAATATTGTGTACATTGTGGAGCAGAAAATAATATAGAAGACAAAAAATGTTGTAAATGTAAAAAAACAATAAAGCCTAAAAGTAATCTATTAGAATATATGAAAGAAAATGCTAAAGATAAAGCAGAAGATAAGGTAATGAGTATTATAAAAGATTATATAAAATCACATTTATATGGAACTATTTTAATATGCTCAATAATCGCAACTGTAACATCTGCAGTAATAGTAAACAACGAAGACAATTATATTCAAAAAGTTACAGAAAAACCTAACCTATCATCAGTAAATACATATGAAGGAGAAGGATTAACCGCTAGTGAAGTTGTAAGAAAATATACAGAAGCAATTAGATTAAAAGACTATAATATAGCAAAAAACTTATGGCTTGAAAATTTTTATCTAGAAATAAAAGAAGAAATAATACAATATGCAGAAAATAATAATCTTGTAAACACATATGACAAACCTATAACAAATCATGATTTATATGCAAATGGTTCAATATATTTTGGAGATTGGAAAGATGATTACTTTATTTTAGATAGAGAGGAATTAATTGAAAGAGGCAGTTTTGGAAATTATAATTATATATCTATCAACTTTCAAACTACATATACAATAAATGAAGAAGATATTGGAAAATATAAAGAATATGCAGATGGAGTTACAAGAATAAGTGAAGGAGAATATATAACAGATAGCATAGAATTAATAGAAGTAAATGGAAACTATTATGTACTTGGAGAAGATTTGTATTGGGAAAATTCTTATGAAGATAGAATGACTAGAAAAGAAATCTTAACACAAAAAGGTGGAGACATATCTAATGTAACAGTATAACAATAAAAAAGCAAACTATTCTATAAAAAGAAAAAGTTTGCTTTTTAAAATTTTGGTTGCGGGGGATGGACTCGAACCATCGACCTCAGGGTTATGAGCCCTGCGAGCTGCCAACTGCTCCACCCCGCGATATCTCACGAAATTAATTATACTATGATTTATACAGTTTGTCAACACAAATTGATTAAAAATATAATAAAATCAACGATTATTTATATTATAAACTATAATATGATAATTATAACAAAAATGTGAAAATAAATTTTTGACACACAAATTTATATGTGATATAAACTAGCTTATGAGTAAAAAATTATTAATAACAGAAAAACCTTCAGTAGCAATGGAATTTGCAAAGGTCATAGGAGAAAATGGGCAAAGAAAAAATGGCTTTATTGAATCAAAAGACTGGATAATTACGTGGTGTGTAGGCCACTTAGTAACAATGAGTTATCCAGAAAAATATGATGAAAATTTAAAGCTATGGAGATTAGATACTTTGCCTTTTATTCCAAGCGAATGGAAATATGAAGTAATAAAAGGTGTAGAAAAGCAATTTGAAATAATAAAAAGTCAACTTACTAGAGAAGATGTTGATACAATTTATGTAGCAACTGACTCAGGACGTGAAGGAGAATATATATATAGACTAGTTGACCAACAAATAAATGTTACGAATAAAGAAAAAAGAAGAATATGGATAGACTCACAAACAGAGGAAGAAATAAGGAGAGGAATAAATGAAGCAAAAGAACTTTCGGAATATGACAGTTTATCTGATAGTGCATATTTAAGAGCAAAAGAGGATTACTTGATTGGTATAAATTTTTCAAGAATGTTATCAATTATTTATGGAAGAAGATTAGCAAAGTCAATAGGAGAAGAAAAAGCATCAATTTCAGTTGGTAGAGTAATGACCTGTGTTTTAGGAATGGTTGTAGAACGTGAAAGAGAAATAAAGAACTTTGTAAAAGTACCGTTTTATAAAATACAAGGAGAATTCTTAAAAATTGGACAAAATAAAGAAACTAAGGAAGAAAAAGAAACAGAAAACCTAGAAAAAAAGGAAGAGTCAAAAGAGCAAAAAGGATTAGTTGCAGAATGGAAAGTAACTGAAAGCTCAAGAGTATATCAATCCCCAAAATTATA
>CANQLM010000039.1 GCA_947624735.1 uncultured Clostridia bacterium
GATTTTGTCCTTTAAACAATGCCATTAATCTTGATTCTCCACCTTCTACAATTATTTCATATACTGCATATGCATTATTGAGTCCTGCATGTGGAAGTGCATTTACATTGTTATCTATCATTACTGCTACTGGTCTATCTTCTCCTACAAAGGTTTGTAGCTTTTTTTGTTCTACTACTATTGTATTTTTCTCTTCAGGTACTTCTGTTCCACTTTGAATAGTTTTACCATCAATAAAATATATTTTATACACATAGGCAGCTAAAGCAGCTATTGCAATAACTAAAAGAATAGAAATTGTAACAATTAATCCTTTTCCTCTACCTTGCTTTTTTGAATGCTCTCTTCTACTCATGGCTTTCTCCCTTCTATTTTGTATAATTTTTATTGTTAAAAATAAATTAAACATTGCAGTCCGCGTAGCGACCAACCGAAGTGAAACGAAGGGCGAATGAAGCAAGCAATTGAAAATTGCGAAGCGACAACAAGGACAAAATTTTAATTTATTTTTAACAATTATTATATAAAAAAGTATTACATTTTAAATATAGTCAATCCATACACTAGTACAACTACTAGCACTCCCATAAATGCTCCAAATAAAACTTCTGCAAATGATTTCTTGTCATTTAGTCTGTTAATTGCAACTGTTAATGATAATATTAAGCATAAACAAAATACAACTAAGTTTTTAGAGTTTATCCATATTGCTGTTAATGCCGCAAATGCTAATGCTGATTGTCCACTAGGTAAGAAACTATCTTGTTTTACTCCGTTTGATAATTCTCTTTTCTTAAATGCACCTTTCATTGCTAAAATTGCTATTAGTGTAAGTATTATAGCGACAAATCCTAAGTGTACTGGTGATGAAACAATTTGATTTAATAAGCTATCTGCCATTTGTGAAATTTCTGTTTCTCTAAAAAATAAAAAGTAAGCTACAATTATTGCATTAATTGCTGCTAATACTACTGCACCAGCACCAACATCTTTTGCTATTTTTGCTTTTGGATGATATGTGTCAACTAAGAGGTCTACTATTGTTTCTATTGCTGTGTTTACAAGTTCTGCAAAAATTACAAAAAATACTGCAAATGTTAAGCTTAAAAATTCTGCGGTTGTGAAATTATAAAATAAACTTAATACCATAACTATTGTTCCTAGTATAAGTTGTTTTGTTATATTAGTTTGTGTTGTCGCACAATATACTATTCCATTTACTGCGTTATTAACTGCTTGTAAGAAATTTTTATTGTAGAGTCTACTATCCCCATCTTTCTTTTTCATGTGCTTTTATTTTCTCCTTTAATTTCTTGTTATCTTTAATTTATTTAAAACTTCGTCTTCTTTTGCTCTCATTAAAATCTTGTCCTTACTTTCTATATGGTCATAACCCATTAAGTGATAAAATCCATGCACACACATATAACTAAGTTCTCTTTCAAAGCTATGTCCATATTCTTCTGCTTGCTCTTTTACTTTGTCTATTGAAATTATTACATCGCCTATACAGTCATCAATATCATATTTAGCTTTTATTAGATTCTGTAGTTCTTCTTTTTCAAATATTGGAAATGAAAGTACGTCTGTTTCCTTATCTATATTTCTATATTTTTTATTAAGTTCTTTTATATCTTTAGGTGTAGTTAAAGTTATACTAATGTATAACTTTAACCCATCCATATTTTCATTTTTAAAACATTCTTCTACTACTTTAGTTATAATTTTTGCGTAGTTTTCATTTTTTTCGATATCGTTATATACTATTTCAACATGCTGTTTCATTTATAATTTCCCTTTTAAATCCTTTTACTACTTGGTATTTTCCTGTTGTAAAAGATTTTATTTGTCTCATATCTCCTAATTTTACTAATCTTGATTTATAATATTTGATTATTCTATAATACTTATCATTATATTTATTAAGAATTTTCATATCTTCTCTAATAAATAATATTTGTTTCTTTATGTCATATTCATGTAAGCCTTTTTCTTCTTTAACTTTTTCTAAGTCTTTTAGTTTATTTGCAAATATATTATAATTTGCTTTTTCTTCATTATTGTTCCAGTAAATTTTTACAGATAGAAGTTTTGCATTATAATCATCTATTAATCTTATTAAAAGTTGGAATGCATTTTCTCTTTTTCTTGCAATTTTGGTGTCTACTATTAAGTTTCTTGTATCTTTAAGTAATTTTATATAACATCTTTCTGCTACAATTAATGGTAGACTATGAACAAATAATTTTCTACTAATGCTAAGTAGAATTAGTCTTTTATCTATAATATCTACTTGGTCTAATTTACCTACTTCATAAGTTTCAAACAAACTGCATTGTTTTATTAGTTCTTCATCTTTTATGTCTTTTAAAGGTACTATGTTTAAAACATATTCTTCTAATGTATCAAAAATTTTGTTATATACATTTTCTTTATCAGCAGGAAGTTTTTGTTCTGGAAGTTTAATTGAATAATGTTTTAATAATCCTTTATATAATTGTTCCATTTCATATAAATAAAGTTTAGTATATTCTACTATTTGTTTTTCTTTTCCGGATTCCTTTACACTATTATAGTCTAAATTTAATAAGTATTGTTGTTTTTTGTATTTATATTCTATCTCGTCATTTTCTTTTAAATGAATTATATTGTAATACTTTGACAACGCATCTTTTTCAAATTCTGATGCTGAATCAACTATTACTTTCTTATAAATTGTCTCTACTAAAAGTGCATCAATTGCCTCTAGATATAAAGAGTAATAGTCTTCAAATTTCTTTTCGTAGTTTTCTTTCTTTTCTTCTTTGCAATTTTCCATATTTTTGTAGCCTTTTACTGCCGAATTTCTTTTTATGTTTACTAATAAGTTGTTAAATCCCACTTTCGTAGGGGTTAATATTTTACTTACAGTGCTTCCTAATCTAGCGAAAAACGTTTTTCTTGTATCATAAATTTTTAAACTTTTTTCTTCTGCTCCCATAACAACCCATCCTTTCAAAATTCAATTTCTTCTTTAGTACCAATATCTTCTATAACTGTGTATGTAACTGTTACTTCAAAAGATGTATCTCTTTCAGTAACATTTACTTGCTTATCTATTATTTCGCCACTAATTAATTCATTAAGTTTAGATTCTGCTAGGTTTCTTCCAAGTTCTTTAGCTTCATCTATATTATGTTCAACAATAGTTTCTTCGACTTCATAATTAGTATATTTTAGAAGTTCAATTGGTAAATAAAAATTAGAAAACAATTCTACCTTTTTACTTGAAACTATTGTATCATATTTTTCAAATTTTGAAAGAGTTTTATAAAAATTTATCTTAAAATTTTTAAATTTTATTGCATATTTATTATTTATGTTTCCTGTCTGGCTCTTTTTCGTCTCTTTTTTACTTATTTTTTCACTTTGCGAATATAAAACTTTAGCTTTTACTTCTCCATTACTATTTACATAATACTTACCTGTATATTTTCCTTCCATATATCCTGCAATTAATATATCCCCTTTTTTTACTTCTTGCCCTTTTTCTACCATTACAGTTCCATTTTGTGCACTTATGTTAGTTATTACTCCATCTTTATTAGCTACGATATTAGTATAAATATTTTCATCTACTATGTCAGGTTTTCCTTCTGCTTCAACCACTTTGATAATTGCATTTGTTCCTTTAAGTTCAATTCCAATCCAAGCTAAATCGTCTCTTTCCATTCTAATTTTGTTTACTATATCATCCGTATTTATTTCTGCTTTAACTTTTCCCACTTTCAATCCATTTTCTTTAGCTAAGTTAATTATTTCTTCTCCATTTACTTTCTCACATCCAGTTATTTCAATATTCCAAATAAATTTTGATAATACAATAATTAGTATAAAAACAATTAAAAGTAATATAAAAAATATTTTTCTTTTTTTATACCTTTCTATTAAAAATGGGATTCCTCTTTTTCTTTTTGCTTTTATAGAACATCCATGATTTTTTCCAATTTCTAGTGCTTTATCAAAATCTGCTACTCCTATTTTTGCTTGTACTAAAGTTTGTTTTTTTCTAGTGATTCCCCACAAATAAATACCATTTTTCATACAAGTATTTATAAATCTTTCTATATAATAGCCTTCTATTTCGACCTTTATATAACCATTAATATAATTTTCTATTACCTTAAATTGCATTTATTCTCCTTTTTCATAAATTTATGTGCTTATCCTAATTAATTATATTAATTTATTTTTTAGTTATGAATGAAAAAATACACCTCCAAATGTTAGATTTTTTGTCTAACATTTGGGGTGCTACTTCAGAGTATCCTTTTTAAGAATTTTGTAAAAATAAAGTAATTCTAAATCCTATGTCTACTGCTTTTGCACTACTTTTGGCTATCCTTGCTATAGGCAAGCTACCACTTACACTATATGCTCCCCCTCTTACTGTGCATGTATTACTTGTATTTGAAGAAAGTTCTGTAACCCATTCTGCTACATTTCCAGATAAATCAAATATATTATTTATAGATTGTGCAGTTCCTGTATTGGTTAGTCCTGTGCCAGTTTGTGCAGTTGTTAAAAAGTTACTATTTCCTGTTCTTTCTATAAACTTCATAATTGAATCCCATGCATATCCAGAACACAATTTACTTTTTACGTTACTATTGTTTATAAAATTTTTAGATAATGTGTCTGCTTCTTCTTTGGTTATATAGTTATATACACTTATTCCTTTTTTTACTACTGGTACATTATTTGTAGTTGATGCTGTCCTTGCTACTGTTGAACCTGCTTCATACCTTCCTACATAAAATCCGCCATTTTCTAATGTACTTAGCTCATCATCATAATTTTTAGCTTCATAAAAATAATATGTGTCTGCACTACTATTTTTATACATTGTACTATTAGAATTATTATCAATTCCGTTATTTACCTGTGTTCCATATTTATATCTATTAAAATCCACATAGTAATTTTGTCCATTTTCACCTACAAAATTTCCTATTGGTATCCATACAAATTCATTTTCATTTGCATCAGAAATTACTAATCCTTTTGAAACTATTTGTTCTTCTGGTTTTGTAGACACCTTATATCCTACTGGTATTTTTGCTTTTGCTCCATATATATCTGTATATGTTTTGTTAAAATCAGCTACAATTTCTCCTGGAGTTATTCCAGATTCTGTTTTACTTAGTTCCTCATATAATCTATAATATTTTTTTCCATTATAAGAAATACCTTTTACATAATATATTACTCTACTTGCTTCATTAATTATATATACATCATCTGTTCCTGTATATACTTCTGATACACTTCCTACATTTTTATTGCCTTCGCCATAGTTTAGTTCTTGCATTTCTGTCGATAAGTATTGATTAAGTTTATTAGGGTTTATAACATAGTAATTTTCATTGTCATTTTCACTTTTTATGGTTAGACCATTTTGAGAACCATTTAAAAAGCTTAAACTTCCAGCATATTTAGGACCAATTGACTGAATATTTTTATCAAAAAAAGCTGAACTAATTGATTCTCTTAAAACATCTATGTCATCTTTAAATAAAGTATATTTGTTAAATTGCGTTACATTTGATGTGTTAATTATTACTGGTATGCTAATCATTGATAAAACTATAACAGTAATTGTTAATGCAACTAAAGTTATACCTCTTTCATTTTTTACTTTTTGCATAATTAATTTCCTTTTCTAAAAATTTTTTCATTAGATTTTTCCAATTTTATTTTAATACATAAAAATGATTTTTGCAATAATATTATTAAAATATTGGATATTATATCAATAACTTGTCCAATAATAATATAAAATATTATTATCTGCATCATAAACACCAATTTCCCAACCAGTCGCTTCCTCATCTTTAAAATTATGTTTTTTATTTTCATCACTTGTTCTGCAAATTTTTTCATAATGATAATATCCATTTTTTACTGAAAGCACTTCACTATTGTATTTAAAGTCATCTAATTTATTTTCTTCTAATCTATTTTTACTCCATTTTGAACTTCTTTCTAATGTATCTATTATTTCTTTTCCTTGTTTTTCATTAAATTTATATATGTAATAATCTGTACCATCATTTTGTGGACCACCTCTTACACTATATATTTCTCTTGTTTCATAATTATTTGTTTTTATTTCTAAAATTTCACTATAATCTTTATGATGTTTATATGGATTAATTTTAAGATAATATAACTTTGCATTTTTTACATCAAATACTGCACATTCCTTTTCATAATAATACACATCTTGCTTATCTATTGGACTTCTTTCACCATCTTCTTTAATATCATAAAATTCGTTCATTATATATTCATAATATTTATTTCTACCCCATAATTTACTGTTTTCTAGTTGTTCTTTTAAGTCGTTTATACTACTATTGTTTATTTTATATACTTTGTACTCTTCTAATATATCATATTCAAATATAGTACAATACTCTATTTCATAATTATTAATATCTAGCCCAAGTTTTGCATAATCATTATCTATTTTTATAAAATATTTTAATATAAGAATATACATAATTAAAGAAATTATAATAATTATAGATATAACTAATAAAACGTTTTTTAATTTTTCTGTTTTTTTCAATAAAAACATCTCCTATAAAATTTAAAATTCTCCTTTCTTATCATTATTTATTTTTAATTTATTACGCTAGAAACAGGTATAATATAATTATTTTCGTCTATCTTTATTAGTTTATCATATAAACAAATAATTCCACCTTGACCTACTTTCATATTTGTTTTTTCAAGATATTTAAAATTTTTCATCATATCTTTTCTAGGATTTGCTGTTTTCTTTATTTCTAAAGGATATAGTGTGTTATTTTTAAATATAATTAAATCAATTTCTTCTGTTTCTTTATTTCTAAAATGTGATATTTCTAAACGTATTCCTTTATTTTCATAAGATTTTATAAGTTCAGAAATTACATACGATTCAAAAAAATGTCCTGATAAATCACTTAATTGTAATGCTTTTGCACTTTCCCAATTTGCTAAATAACATGCTAATCCTAAATCCATGAATATTATTTTAGGCATATGAGTAAGCCTTTTTATTTTATTTGATGAATATGGTTCTAATAAATATATAAGTCCTGTACTTACTAATATTGAAAACCAATCCTTAATTGTATTTATTGAAATTCCTACGTCATTTGCAATATCAGAATAGTTTAGAGTTGTCCCAGTTCTTATAGCAACATCTCGCATAAATTTTTTAAATGCCTCTACATTACCTATATTTTTTATTTTTTTTATGTCTTTTTCTATATATGTGTTAATATATGAATAATAAAAGTCATTTCTATCCATATTTTCTATATCATATAATTCTGGCATTCCTCCATTAAAGATTCGTTCAAATACTTCATTTACATCTATATATTTTTGTTGTTTAAGATTATCTGGGTCAAAAACTTCTTTTTTGTTATTTCTCATAATTTCACTATAAGTAAAACTGTTCATTTTTACTATTCCTGCTCTACCTGCAAGTGATTCTGTAACATTCTTCATAAGGTCAAATAATTGAGAACCTGATAACCAATATTGTCCTCTTGTTTTATCTTTATCTACTTTCATTTTTATATATGGAAATAGCTCTGGAGCATATTGTACTTCATCAATAAAAAGAGGTGTAGGATATGAATCTAAAAATATTTTCGGATTTTCCTTTGCTTCCTTTCTTAGAATTTCATCATCTAATGAAATTTTTGTCATATTTTCTGGCATTACACTTTCAAGTAAAGTAGTCTTTCCAACTTGTCTTGGTCCTGTTACTACTAAGACTCTAAATGTATCATTAATTTTCTTTATTCTCTCTTTAACTTCTCTTTCATACATTTTTAATATTCCTCCCTATAATGTATATTTATATTTTAACGTTTTATTGCAAAAAAGTCAATATATTCATTGCAAAAAAGTCAGTATATTGATTGCAAATTAGTCAGTATGTTCATTGCAAATTAGTCAAAAAAAAATCTATTACAAATTTATTGAATACTCAATATTTTTGTAATAGATTTTTTTACATCGGAAAATTATCACTTAGGTCAGGGCCATCTTCTTTTGCTCTCTTTTTTACTGGTTCCCTGTCATTTTCTACTTGTTTTTTGCCTAAAGATTTCGTACTTTCTATTTTATTTATTCCTTTAATTCCTTTTTTTTCAATTACCATTTTAGCAATATTATTTGCAAAAGCATCTTCACTTTTTTGTGCATTCATCAAATCCGGATAACTTGCTAATATCTCTTCTGAATTAGAGTCTTGTGGAATAGTTTCTTCTAACATATTGTTAAAGTTTCTAAATCCTTCTTTTATTTTATCAAATAATTTCATTTTCTATTATTTTCTCCTTTTTGACTTAAAAAGCCAACCACATTTCTATTATAACATATATTCAATTTTTTTGCAAGTTTTGTCTATGTTATGTATACTTTTTAGTCTATTTATGTATACCTATTAATGAACTTTTAATTTATTTATATTAATGACACATCTTTTCATACTTTTCAATATTTTTATATACTTTTTCTTTAATTTTTACCTCTTTTTTATTTTTATATACAATATACCAAAGATATACTACAATTATAAAAATTGCTATATTTTTATAATATAATATCAAAATACTTGCAATGAATGTAATTATGTATAAACATATTTCTGAAATTATTTGTGTATATCTGTAGCTTTTTCTTAGTCCACAAAACATATGAGTTAGTTCTTTTACAACTCTACCTCCATCTAATGGAAAAATTGGAAGCATATTAAATATCGCTATTAATATGTTTGCATAAATTATATTTGCATACATTAATTTATCTATTTGAAAATTTTTACTTAAAATATATGTAATTATTATGCATATAACATTAGTAATTGGCCCTGCTAAAGCTAGTACAATTTTTTTTATTGAAAGTATATTTCCTTTTTGAATTTTTTTATTGTAATCATTAGTACCTATTTTAAAACTTATTTTAAGTCCATATGGCAAAATAGTCATCTTCTCTGGTTTAAATCCTAAAATTATTCCACATACTAAATGTCCTAATTCGTGTATCAAAGCAAAAATCATTAATATACTATATATTTTTATATTTCTTGTAATTAGGAAAATCAAAAAAAATAAAAATATTTTTAAATCAACTTTTATTTGCATTTTTTCATAAGCTCCTTTTGCGTATTTTATAGTTCTAATATCTTTTGTGGGTCCACAGTTTTATTGTTTCTCATTATTTCAAAATGAAGATGAGGTCCAGTTGTTCTTCCAGTAGAACCTACTTCTGCAATTTTCTGGCCTTGCTCAATATAGTCTCCTTGATTTACTATTATTGTGCTACAATGTGCATAAAGTGTACTTATTTCTCCATTTGTTATTTTTAAATGATTGCCGTAGTCTCCCCAACTTGAAACAAGTTCAACTGTTCCACTCATTGATGCAATTATTTCAGTTCCAGTATTTGCCCCAATGTCAACTCCTGCATGATTGGCAGATATAATTTCTGTTGCCTCTCTTTCTCCATATCCTGATGTAATGTACCCTATTACAGGTTTTATAAAATTTGCATTTGCTTTGATAAATACTATGTCTTGGTCTGTTTCACTTAATTCGGCACTATCTCCTCCGCCAACGCCACCTTCGTTTTGACCTTCTTGATTTGTATTTTGTTCTTGATTTTCTTGGTTGTCATTTTCCTCATTATTTTGGTTTTCTTCATTCTTGTTTTCTTCGTCTTGGTTTTGTTCATTACCTTGATTTTCATTATTTTCATTGCTTGATTCATTCTCATTGTTTTCTTGATTTTCGCCATTTTCTTGCATTTCATTTACTATATTTTCTTCATTTTTCTGCTCATCACTTGATTCTTCATTATTCTTATTTTTTAATGAATTAGAAATATTTTTTATAAATAAATCAATTTGATTATAAATACTTTCAAAGTCAGTATCCTCAGCAAGTATAGGTTTTATCTTTTCTATAGCATAGCTATTATTTTGATTAACTAAATAAAAAACTCCAAAAATACACATACTGCATATTACTTGTATGAATACTTTGCTTAATGTTGATAGTTTTCTTTTAGAATTAATCCTTGTATTTATATTACTTGCAGGTATCCTATTATTTCTTCTTGCTGATATTTCCTCTGCCCTTTTTATTCTCTCTTCTTCACTAATTTTATCCATAAATAAAACTCCTCTTAAAGTTCTTTTTAAATATATGAACTATAAGACGAGTTTATGATTGCTAAATTTTTCTAATTTAAACTTTTAATTTTGAGTTTTCCTATTTAGATTTCGTTTTTTCTTGCTTCAAGATTTAATTTTAAACAACTAGCATTATTAAACAAACTGCCATTACACCTACTACAACTTTTAAAGCGATATTTACTTTTTTTACTTTTTTAAAGTCTTTTTTCAATTTCTGTATCTGCTTTTTTTCTTCTTTATCTTTTTTATCAAATTCCTCTAATATGTTTTCTGCTTCTTTAATTACATATTTTTTATCAAAATCACCCATAAGTGTACTCCTTTATCTTAAGATTTCTTTATTTACTTAAGATTATTTCCACTAATGGGTGTTTTATACAATTTATTCCATTAATTTATAGACAAATATTGACTTTTATTTTTCTAATTCTGTTATAACTTTTTTTCCATCCATTCCTTTTATTTTAATGTGTTTTTCTTTTAACTCTTCTGGAACGTCTTCACTCATTCCATTATAAATTAAATTTTCTCCGTCATATATGTCTATTTCTAAAAGATGAAATTCACTAATTTTCATTTATTAAATTTTCCTTTTTAGCTAGTTTTTCTTTTCGTTATTTTCTTTAACTCCTGTTGCAACTACTGTAACAATTACTTTATCTCCAAGGCTTTCATCTATAACTGTACCAAATATTATATTAGCATCAGGATTTACTTTTTCAGAAATGATTTCTGCACTTCTATTTACTTCATCTAATCCTATGTCTTCGCTTCCTTTTATGTTAAAGATTACTCCTTTTGCATCGTCTATCGCATTTTGAGTAAGTGGATTATTTAGTGCTCTATTAGTTGCTTCAATTATTTTGTTTTCTCCATCTGCTTCTCCTATACCCATATATGCAAATCCTTCATAGCTTAAAACTGTTTTTACATCAGCGAAATCAACATTTATTGTTCCAACTGATGTTATTAAATCTGTAATTGATTGTATTCCTTGTCTTAGTATATCGTCAGTCATTTTAAAAGCATCTAATATAGAAACATTTTTAGATGTGCTTGCAAGTAATTTATCATTAGATATTACTATTAAAGAATTAACATTTGGCTTTAATTTTTCAATTCCCATATTAGCTCTAACTGTTCTTAATTTTCCTTCAAATAAAAATGGAGTTGTTACTATTCCTATTGTTAAAATTCCTTTTTTTCTAGCTTCTTCAGCAATTACTGGGATTGCACCTGTACCAGTTCCTCCACCCATTCCTGCTGTAATAAATAGTAAATCAACATTTTCTAGTAGTTTATCTATTTCTTCAATGCTTTCTTTTGCAGATTTTTCACCTATTTCAGGGTTTGCTCCAGCACCTAAGCCTTTTGTTATTTCTTTTCCTATTTGTAATGTCTGACAGCCATTTGTATTAGCTCTATCTAACACATTTTTTTCTGTGTTTATTAGTACATATTCTGCTCCATCAATATCAGAATTTATCATTTGATTTACAGCGTTATTTCCGCCTCCACCTATTCCTAATACTTTTATTTTTATTAAGTCTTTTGTTCTCATTGGCTGTATTTGGTCTATCACAATTAAATCCTCCATTTCATTTTTTTGCAATTTATGTATGTATTATACTATAAATTACATTTTTTTCAAGTGGTTTTAGGATATTTTTGAATTTTGTGTATAATTTTGTATGGAAGGTTATCGGATATAACAAAAAAATAACAACACACTTGTAATAATGTGTTGCTATTTTTATTTCATTTGATAGCATATTGGTACGTAGCTAGACACGAGGTCTAGCAGAACGCAATTAACTCTTTTCCAATTGTTATCTCGTTATATCGTACTGCTTCTCAACCCCTTCCTTCTCTACTAGTCGGACTCCAGATTGTAGAGAAACTACGGGACGGACGCCATAGTCGCCGTCGTCATAGTCGCCGCCGTACACACCGCCGTCATAGTAGACGCCCACCAAGGAGTTAACGTTGCGAGCGGAAGGCGAAGCCAACCAATATCCGTGACAACTATTATATTCAGCTACGTGTGGGAAAAATGTTTTATAATCATTTCCTAATGTTGTTAATTCATCTTCAAGTG
>CANQLM010000040.1 GCA_947624735.1 uncultured Clostridia bacterium
ATTTATTATAGCACGATTTTTTTACTTGTGCAAGTGTTTATGGTTATTTTATACATTTTTTATTAAAAAATCTTTTAGATATATGTATATTATATCAAATATATAATAAAGTCAACTAAAAATCAACTTGAGATTTAAAAACAAGGAACTGCCTTTAGAGCAACTCCTTGTTTCACTTAAGATTTTATTCTTACGTTTTTATTTCTAAGATAATTTCGTTAAGATATATCAAATAACTATTTTCCAGCCATTTGTGATTCAGCTTTTTGAATCATTTTCTTAACCATGTTTCCACCTATTCTTCCAGCATCTCTTGAAGATAAGTCACCATTGTAACCATCTTTTAAAGAAACACCTACTTCATTAGCTACTTCATATTTGAATCTATTTAATGCATCTGTAGCTTCTGGAACTGCTTTGTAATTACTGTTGCTTGATGAGTTTGCCATGTCTTTCACCTCCTGAATTTCTATTAAAAAAGTTTTAAGAATTAATTTTGTTATCATTTTATAAAATGATAAAATTAATTTTTAATTTTCTTTTTCAATATATATGATGCGCATTAATTTTCTTTTTAATCTGGTAATTTATAGTATAATTTAAAATTTTTGGAAGTGAAAATTTTTTTATTTACTAGTCTAATTCTTCAATTTCGTTTTCTTCATTTGCTTTTGATGATAGATTTTGTTTACTTCCTTTAAATTCCAAGTTTAATTTTTTAGCTAATTCTCCCCATTTCATAAAGTCAAAGGATTTCTTTTTTATCATAGCAAATTGTTTTAATTTTTTTGTAAAATCTAAATCCGCTTCTTTTCCTGTTCTTCTCTTGTATTCTTCTATTGTTTCTAGTGCTATTTTTTCTCTTTTTTCATGTTTATATCTTGCAACTTGTAAGAAAGTAAATTGCTTAATGTCTAATTTTCTTGCATATTTCATAAAATCTTCTTCGCTCATTTCAATTAGATCACTTGTTTCAAGTACCTTATTTTCTTCTCTTTTTTCTCTAATTAAATCTAATTGTTTTCCGAAAAAAGCTTTTTTCACATTATAGACCATTCTTAAACTTTCTATTTCAGCTAAAGCTTCCTCTATTTTACTATCTAAGGCTAATGCTTCAACTCTAATCCTTCCAAATTTGATTATATCATCTCTGTCCATTGTATTTGTTACATCTTCAGGATTTATGCTATATACTTCTTCATACCTACCTAATGCGATTAATGCTTGAAATTTTTGTATAAGAAATTGTTTTTCTCTTTCAGGATATTTTTGTGCGAGCATTGTAGCTTCATATAGTGCTTCTTCATTTCTTCCCATTCCTAAATAAGCCTCTATTTTTTGAGATTCAAATTTACTTTTATATTCAGGATACATTTTTATTAAATTAGGAATCCTATCTATTACTTCACTATATTTGTGCATACCCAAAAGTGCTTCTAACATTAAGCTTTCTATTTTATGCATTGTTTTGCACTTATCTGCATATTTTTTTTGCAATAGCATAACAAGTTTTTCAGCTTCTTCATATTTTTTTGATTTTATTAGTAATATCACTTTATTTATTTCAAATTTAGCTAGAATTTCTGAATCATCTTGATATGTGCTAATTCCTTCTTCTATTACAGTTATCGCTCTTTCATAATTTCCTTTATAAATTAGAGTATGTATCTTTTTTAATTTACTTTCTGCAATTATTTGCATATTTTCGTCAGTAAGTTTTCCCAATGTTTTTGGGTGATTTTTTATTGTTTTATTTTCCATATTATTATCTCCTAAAATATTAAATTTATATATAAAAAACAAATAAATAAAAATTTCTTTTTACTTATTTGTTTTCTTTTGTAATTTTATTTATTTCTTTTTGTTTATTTTTTTAATTCTTCTAAAAACATTTCATTTAACATTTTAGGATTTGCTTTTCCTTTTGTTTCTTTCATTGCTTGCCCTACTAAAAATCCTAATGCTCTATCTTTTCCAGCTTTATAATCTAATACTGATTGCTCATTTTCTTTTAAAATTTTTAACACGATTTCTTTTATTGCATTTTCATCAGATATTTGAACCCAGCCTTTTTCTTCTATTATCTTTTTTGGTTCTCTTGGATTTTCAAAAAGTTCATCTAATACTTTTTTGCCAATGCTTGAACTGATTGTTCCATTATCGATTAATGTAACTAGTTCTGCTAAATTTTCTGCTGAAAATGGTATTTGCTCTGGTTCTAGTTCTTTTTCATTTAAAATTCTTGCTATGTCAGAGTTTAACCAGTTACATACTGCTTTATAATTTTTACAAATTGTTCCTGCTTTTTCAAATATATCTGAATATGCTTTTGAATTTGTTAAAAAGTTTGCATCTTTTTCTGACAAGCCTAAATCTTTAATGTATCTTTGTTTTCGGCTTTCTGGCATTTCTGGTAAAGATTTTTTAATGTTATCTATATACTCATCTGATAACCTAATCGCTACTAAATCAGGCTCTGGAAAATATCTATAATCTTGTGCATCTTCCTTATCTCTCATTTGGAATGTTCTTCCTTCAAAGTCATCCCATCTTAGAGTTTCTTGAGTAATAACATTGCCTTTTTCTACTTCATTAATTTGTCTTTCTTTTTCATATTCAATAGCTCTTTGTATTGATTTAAATGAATTCATATTTTTCATTTCACATCTTGTGCCAAAAGGTTTATCTTTTTTATGAACTGATACATTGACATCTGCACGGAATGAACCTTCTTGCATTTTACAATCTGATACTTCTATATATTGCAAAATTGATTTTAATTTTTTTAGATATCTATCAGCTTCTGCACTTGAACGAATATCTGGTTCTGATACAATTTCAATAAGTGGAACTCCTGCTCTATTTAAATCTACTAGACTTCCTCCTGTGAATTCATTATGATTCAATTTTCCTGCATCCTCTTCAATATGGATTCTTAAGATTCTTACTTTTTTAGTTTTTCCAAAGTCATCTTCTATTTCAATATACCCATTTTCACAAAGTGGTTTATCAAATTGTGATATTTGATAAGATTTAGGTAAGTCTGGATAAAAATAATTTTTTCTATCATTTTTGCTATCTCTTGAAATTGAGCAATTTGTTGCAAGTCCTGCTTTTACTGCATATTCAACTACTTTTTCATTAAGTACAGGAAGTGCACCAGGCATAGCTGTACAAATTGGACAAATATGAGTGTTTGCATCAGCTCCAAATTCTGTTGAACATGAGCAAAATATTTTTGTTTTTGTTGATAGTTCTGCGTGAACTTCAAGACCAACTACTAATTCATAATCTTCGTTTGCCATTATTTTCTCCTTTAATTTATTTAATAATTCTATTTTTTGAATTATGCATTAATAATGTTTTTAGAATTATGTTCTTATAATTTTTTAATCTTTTTTAAATTCAGGTTTATAATTTTCTCTAAATTTTATTTTTTGTTCAAAAGTATATGCTGCATTTAAAATTGTTTCTTCATTGAATCTATCTCCTATAAGTTGCATTCCTATTGGAAGTCCTTTTTTATCTACTCCACATGGAATTGATATAGCTGGAACACTTGCAATATTTATTGATACTGTACAAATATCTGCTAAATACATTTCAAGTGGATTTTCTTTCTTTTCGCCTATATTAAATGCTGTTGTTGGTGAAACTGGTGTAAGTAGTACATCATACTTTTTAAATTGTTCATCAAATTGCTTTTTTACGTATGTGCGTACTTTTTGTGCTTTTTTATAGTATGCATCATAGTATCCTGATGAAAGTACATATGTTCCTAGTATTATTCTTCTTTTTACTTCGTCTCCAAATCCTTCTGTTCTTGATTTTGTGTAAAGTTCTTTTAAAGTGGTAAAGTCTTTTGCTCTGTAACCATATCTAATTCCATCAAATCTGCCTAAATTTGAACTTGCTTCTGCACAAGCAATTATATAATATGTTGCTAATGCATATTCTGAAGCATTTAATGAACATTCTTCAACAATTGCACCAAGTTCCTTATATACTTCTATTGCTTGTCTTAATTTTGCTTTAACTTCTTCATTTATTCCTTCGCCAAAAAATTCTACTGGTACTCCTATTTTTAAACCTTTTACATCATTTTTCAATGCCTTACAGTAGTCTACCTTTGGTCTATCATAAGATGTTGTATCTTTTTCATCATGGCCTGCTATTATATTTAAAAGCATTGCACAATCTTTGACATCTTTTGTTATTGGTCCTACTTGGTCAAGTGATGATGCAAATGCAACTAGACCATATCTTGAAACTAGTCCATATGTTGGTTTTAATCCTACTACTCCACAAAGTGATGCTGGCTGACGAATTGAACCACCTGTGTCTGAGCCTAATGCCCATGGGACTAGATTAGCTGATACTGCTGCTGCAGATCCACCTGATGAGCCTCCTGGAACTTTGTTTAAATTCCAAGGATTATGAGTAACCTTTATATAAGAATTTTCTGTTGAGCTACCCATTGCAAATTCATCCATATTAAGTTTTCCTAAGATTGGCATTCCTTCTTGTTTTACTTTTTCTACTACTGTTGCATCATAAGGAGAAACAAAGTTCTCTAACATTTTTGAACTACAAGTTGTTTTTATTCCTGTTGTATTTAAATTATCTTTTATTCCTATTGGAATTCCTTTAAAAGCTCCATTATAGCCTTCTGCGTCTGCTTTTTTAGCCTCATTTAATGCTTCATTTTCGCATACAGTTACAAAAGCTCCTACATCTTTTTCTTTTTCATTAATTCTATCTATATATGCTTTTGTAATTTGTTCTGATGTAAGTTCTTTATTGTTTAATTTATCTTGTAATTCATGGACTGTAAGTTCTGTTATATCCATATAATCCCCCTATTTAATATGTTTCATAACTTCATTAAAAATTTCCTCTGAAATATCTTCTCTTGTTCTCAAAGCTCCATCTTTAATGCAGTTTATTTCAAACCAATTATATTTTTTTGCAACATAACATGCTGCATTATGTGCGTCTATTAAATGATTTTTATCTTTTTCGTGTATGTCTTTTTGACTTTGATGTGTAAATTTATTTTCTCTATTTGCCATAAGTTCAATTGCTTTGTCAACAGGCATATTTAAGAAAAATACTTCTGTTGGTTTTGGAAGTCCATACAAATTAAATTCAAAATCAAAAAGCCAATTTAAAAATTTATCTCTCTCGTCCTTATCTGTAATTTTTCCTGCTTGATGAACCATATTTGACGTTGTATATCTATCTGCTATTATGATTCCGCCATTGTTGTAATACTCTTCATATCCCTTTTTGAAAGTTGCATATCTATCTGCTGCATAAAATGTTGATGCTATATAAGCATTTACATCTTTTGCATTTTCTCCAAACTCACCTGACAAATACATCTTAACTAATGATGAAGATGGGCTGTCATAGTTTGGGAAATTAACTGTTTTAAAATCTATATTATTTTCTTTTAACTTGTTTGTAAGTAATTCGAATTGTGTTTGTTTTCCACTTCCATCGGTTCCATCTATTACAAATAATTTTCCCATATATTTCTCCTAATTTTATTATAAAACTTTTGGTATTTTATACATATCTCTTTCTTTTTCAGGTGCATTTTCTAATAAGCCTTGTCTATTACCAAATTCTTTTACTTCATCTTTTCTAAATACATTAAAATTATCATTTGCTCCTATTGTTTCGTCTAGATCATTAATTGGAACTTTTTCAAGTATTTTTACATAGTCCAATATATCGTCTAAATTTTTAATATATTTTTCTATTTCATTATCGTCTACTTTTAAGTCTGCTAATTTTGCTATATGCAAAAGCTCTTCTTTACCTACGCTCATAATTTCCTCCTAGATTTTTTACATAATATATTTTACCTTTTTTTTACTTATTTTTCAATAGCTTTATGCAAATTAAAAAGAGATATTTATATCTCTTTTATTTTTTGCCTTACATATTCATAAACAATTATTCCAGTTGCAACTGATGCATTTAAACTTTCTGTCTTTCCTAGCATTGGTATTTTTACTTTTTCTTGTGCTAAATCTTGTACTTCTTTAGATACTCCATTTGCCTCATTTCCTATTACTATGATTTTTTTATTATAGTCAATATTATATATACTCTTTTTTCCTTCTAAAGATGTAACTAATATCTCAAAACCTTTATTTTCTAATTCTAGCAAACTTTCCTTTACATCTTCTACTTCAATTACATTTATTCTAAAAATTGCTCCCATTGTTGACCTTATGACTTTAGGACTATAACTATCTACTGTATTTTTGGAAACAATAATTTGCTTTAAATTAGCAGAGTCTAATGTTCTTATAATTGTACCTAAATTACCAGGGTCTTGTATTCCGTCCAAAACCACAATTATATCTTCTTCTGTATTAATTGTTTTATTTTCTTTCTTTTTTATTACTGCTAAAACACCTTGAGGAGTTATTACATCAGAAATAGAATCAAATATATTATCCTTTACCGTAATTACTTTATAATTGGACAAGTCTAAATCAAGTTGTGTTCCTTCTTTTAATGCAATAAGTTCTATTTCTTGTTTTTCCTCTATAGCCTCTTTTAGCATTTTTATTCCTTCAATTAAATATTTCTCGGTTCTAAATTTTTTATCTTTTAATTTTTTTATTTCTTTTATAATACTATTATCTTTGCTAGTTATTATCATTTTATTTCCTTTTCTTACGATTTTAATTCGTATTTATTTATTTTTTTATAAAAATATATTGATTTTTTTGTTTTAATTTTATATAATAGTCACTATCTTATTTTTAGGAGGCTTGGTTATGAAATTCTTCAAGCGTTTTCCGGGTCATTACTATCAGCCTGCAAACTTCAAGGTTATTCCCTGTCGTTGCAAAGCTCAGAAGCGACTCAGCAAACCCTTGCGGAGACCGATAAATCCTAATTATCAAAGATTCTTCGGTGGGAGGAAAAGAATCACGTAATCCTAGCCGGTGCCAGTATAAATTATGCTGGCACCTTTTTATTATCTTTAGACTAATACTTTTAAAAATTCTTTTACTTCTTCTACTTCATCTCTGCTAATTTTAATTGTAATATAAGGTTTACCTGTTGCTGAAAAGTTTATCTTGTTTTTATATTTGTTTAATAATATGTCAACATTTTTATTATTAAATTCTAAAAATGTGAATACTATTCCCATAGGTCTTGTTTGAATTTTGATTACATTCTTTTCTCTTGCTAAGTTTTTAATTCTTGCAATTTCAATTAAGTTATTGACTTCACTTGGCATCTCCCCATATCTATCTATTATTTCATCAATAATATTTTCTAAATCTTCTTCTGTTCTGCAATTAGCTATGTCTTGATATATTTCAATTTTTTGAGATGAATCTTCTATATAATCTTCTGGAATATATGCAGATATATTTAAGTCTATGGTTACATCTACACTTTCAACAACTTTTTCACCTTTTTCTTCTTTTATAACTTCATTTAAAAGTCTATTATACATGTCATAGCCAACTTGTTCCATATGACCACTTTGGAATTCTCCAAATATACTTCCTGCTCCCCTTATTTGTAAATCTCTTGTAGCAATTTTAAATCCAGAGCCAAACTCTGTAAATTCTTTAATGGCTTTTAATCTCTGGTTTGCATCTTCGCTTATCATTTTATCTTTTCTGTATGTAATATAACTGTATGCTTGCCTATTACTTCTTCCAACTCTTCCTCTAATTTGATAAAGTTGTGCTAAGCCGAATCTATCAGCATTTTCTACAATTATTGTATTAGCATTTGGTATATCTATACCTGATTCTAAAATTGTAGTACATACTAATACATTTGTTTTTTTGTCTATGAAGTCTTGCATTATTTCTTCTATTTCTTGTCCTGTCATTTTTCCATGTGCAAAACCAACTTTAGCTTCTGGAACCAAATTAGATATTTCCAATGCTTTGCTAGAGATTCCTCCTACATTATTATATATGTAAAATACTTGACCATCTCTTTCAAGTTCTTTTGTTATTGCCTCTCTTATAACTTCTTTATCATATTCTAATACATAAGTTTGAATAGGTTTTCTATTGTGAGGTGGCTCATAAATTACAGACATATCTCTTATTCCAACAATAGACATTTGAAGTGTTCTTGGTATTGGAGTAGCTGTCATTGTTAATACATCTATACTTTCTTTATATTTTTTTATTTTTTCTTTTGCTTTTACCCCAAATCTATGCTCTTCGTCTATTATAAGTAATCCCAAATTATTAAATTCTACATCTTTGCTAAGCATTCTATGTGTTCCTATAACTATATCAACTTTTCCCGTTTTTAGTTTTTGTACTGTTTCTTTCTGCTGTTTAACTGTTCTAAATCTGTTCAAAAGTTCTACTGTTATTGGATAATCTTTCATCCTAGATTTAAATTCTTGGTATTGCTGGTTTGCAAGTATTGTCGTTGGTGCTAAATACGCTACTTGTTTTCCATCCATAACCGCTTTAAAAGCTGCTCTTAGGGCTACCTCTGTTTTTCCATATCCAACATCACCGCATAAAAGTCTATCCATTGGTCTTTGAGATTCCATATCTTTTTTAACTTCTTCTATACATCTTAATTGGTCTGAAGTTTCTTGATATGGGAAGCTATCTTCAAATTGTGTTTGCCAAGGAGTATCTGCTGAAAATGCATAACCTTTTGAATGTTCTCTCTTGGCATAAAGTTGTATCAATTCTTTTGCAACAGCTCTTAAATTTCCTTTTACTCTTGCTTTAGTTTCTTGCCATTCTTTTGTTCCTAATTTGTTAAGTTTTATTCCACCCTCTTCACCTATATATTTTCTAACATTATCTAAGTTCTCTGTTGGTACATATAATGTGTCTCCTCCTTGATATGTCAAAATAATATAGTCTTTTGTGGTTTTATCTGCTCTTATTGTCTTAACTCCATTAAATATCGCTATTCCGTGATTTCTATGTACAACTAAATCTCCTACTTTTAGGTCTGCAAAAACTATTTTTTCTCCGCTTCTAAATGTGTCATTTGTTTTCTTAAATCTTCGCTTTTGTATATTTGTAAATTCATCACTACTTATTACTTCTAAGCCTGTTTCCTTATTTTCAAATCCACTTGATAATGCTCCTGTTGCTAAAATTATATTTCCTGATTTTAAAATAATATTGTCCAAATCATCTACTTGAGCAAGATTTTGAGTCTTTTTAGTTGTGTCTTCTAAAAAGTTTTGTAGTTCTTTTGCTATTTTATTTCTATTTTCTTTATTTCCTGCTAAAATAACTATTTTCTTTTTTAAATCTATGGCTTGTTTTATTCCATTTTCAAAACTATTTAGTTCTGATTTAAATAAATTAACTTCTCTAAACTCAAAGTGATTTCTTTGCTCATCGGCCTCCTTTAGATTGACAACTCTTTTTTCGTCAAAATTAAATTCTAATAAATTAGAAAGTGCCTCTGGAACAAATCTTTCTTTTTCGGTAAGTTCTTTTATTAAATTTTTGTTGTCTTCTTTTATTCCATTTATTCTTTGCTCTACTTTATCTGGTTCATCAACGAAAATTTTAAAATCTTTACTATAGTCTAGTAAGCTATTTTGTTCTAAGTAAAATTCATTAAAGTATTTATCTATTTTATTTTCATAATTTCCATTTTTAATTTCTTCTATATCTGTTAATACATTCTCATATTTTTCTTCGATTCTACTGCAAATTTTTTCAATATCAGTTTCTAAAATATCTTCTTTTGCAGGATAAATTTCCACATTTTCTACCATTTCTGTGGAACGTTGTGAGGCAATGTTAAATTTTCTAATGGAGTCAACATCATCTCCCCAAACTTCTATTCTGATTCCTTCTTTTTCACTTAATGCAACATCTATGATGTCTCCTCTTATACTAAATTCTCCTCTATTTTCTACCAAAGGTTTTCTTTCATACCCTAAACCTACTAATTTTTCTTTTATTTCGTCTAATGATATTGTACTGTTTTGTTCTACTTTAATTTTATTTTTAAATAAATTATTTTCACTAATTAATTTTTGCATAATTGCTTCAATAGTTGTAACTACTATTATAGATTTTTCATTATGCATTTTGTTAAGAACATCTATTCTTTTATATGAAATATCATTACTTTCCACATCATAGTCATAAATTGATATTTCCTTTTTTGGAAAATAAATTACATTGTCTGAAAAATATGATAAGTCTTTAATAAGTCTTTGTGCCTCAATTTCATTGTATGTAATTACTAATATTTTCTTATTCTTTTCCTTTTGAACTAAAGAGATTAATGCACTCTTTGCAACGCAAACTAAACCCGATAGTGTTACCGGGTAGTTATCATTTTTTATAAATGTTTGATAGGTCTTTGTTTGAGACAAATCTCTCAATATGTAATTCATATTAGGTCCTTTATTTGTTTATTTCTTATCCTACTTTTTGTTTATATTCTTCTAATGCTTTTGAAATTTGGTCAGGACAAGATGTTAATTTAAATCCGCATTTAATTCCTCTAAGTTTTTCAATTACTTCGTCAACTTTTAAGCCTTTTACTAAACTTGCAATTCCTTGAAGATTTCCTGAGCATCCTCCTATTACTTTAAGGTCTGTTACTACATCATTTTCTATGTTAAAAATCATTTCTTGAGAACATACTCCTTCTGGGCGGTATCTAAATTCCATAATATTATATTCCTTTCCTTGCAATTTATTTTACTGTTTTATACTATCATATATTTTTTCAAAATTATATAAATATTATACTACAAAAAGGATTAAAAATCAATCATATTTATTGGGTACATGCATATTTATTGATTATGAAAGTTTTTGTTTTATTAAGAAAAAATATTATTTCTATTGTATTTTTATTGTTTGTAATTTGCTTAGTTATTTTTTCTAATTCAAACTTAGTAGCTACTGCAAATGGTTTAAAACTTTGGGCAAATAATGTAGTTCCTTCATTATTTCCTTTCTTTGTTGCGGTTGAACTTTTGAGTAATACAAATGTTGTTTATTATTTAAGTAAATTGTTAGATAAATTTATGAAACCTATTTTTAATGTTCCTGGAGTTGGGGCTTTTCCTTTTATTATGGGGTTAATTAGTGGTTATCCAGTTGGTGCTAAAATTGTATCTAATTTATATGAAAATGGTTCTTGCACTAAAGATGAAGCTGAAAGACTTTTATGCTTTACTAATAATTCTGGACCACTTTTTATTATGGGAACAGTTGGGATTAGCTTTTACTCAAATTCAGTTATTGGCCTTATTCTTTTATTAACTCATATTTGTGCATCAATTACTGTTGGTATAGTTTTAGGATTAATTTCACGAAAAAGAAAGAATAATTTTAAGAATATAAATAATTCTTCTATTCAAAAGAAAAAAGATTTAAAAGTTTCTGATTTAGGAGAAGTGCTTGGTAATAGTATTTTAAATAGTATTAAAACTATATTAATGATTGGTGGTTTTGTTACTATTTTTTCAGTTGTAATTTCAATTTTACAAAGAACTAAAATATTAGTTATGATTTCATCTTTTTTTGCTAATACTTTTGGCTTTAACCAAGATTTAGTTTTGGGTTTTATTACTGGTTTGATTGAGTTTACTAATGGTTTGAGTATTATTTCTAATATACATTTAAAAGCAATTTCTACTAATATTATTTTATCTAGTTTTATTCTTGGTTTTGGTGGTATTTCAATTACTCTTCAAGTTTTAAGTATTATTGCCAAGAGTAAACTTTCTATTAAAAAATATGTATTAGGAAAATTATTACATGGTTTAATTGCTACACTTTATACATTTTTGATACTAATGATTCCTATTTTTAATTTTAATTTGTAAAAAGAATGATATATTTATATTATTAATTACATTTTTGTAATTATTTATATTAAAAAATATTTATAAATATTTTGTATGAAGCAAAAAAATGAAAGTAGATTTTTGTGTCTACTTTCATTTTACCACTTCTGGTATTAATGGTAGCGAAGAGTGGACTTGAACCACCGACCTGTCGGGTATGAACCGAATGCTCTAGCCAGCTGAGCTACTTCGCCATATTTTTGACATTATTTATTATATAATTTTTTAGTAGTATTGTCAACAGTTTTATCAAACATCAATAGTAAATAATTATACTTTTATTATTTACAAAATTAGAATAATTATAAATAAAAAATCTGGCAACAACCTATTTTCCAAGCAGGGTAACCCACAAGTATCTTCGGCACTTTAGAGCTTGACTTCCGTGTTCGG
>CANQLM010000041.1 GCA_947624735.1 uncultured Clostridia bacterium
TCAAAAGAGCAAAAAGGATTAGTTGCAGAATGGAAAGTAACTGAAAGCTCAAGAGTATATCAATCCCCAAAATTATATAATGAAACAGGATTTAAGAAAGAAATAGATGCAAAAGATTTTATACTTAACCTTCAAGGAAAGAAAATAATTGTAGAGGAAGTAAAAAAATCAAAACAAAAAGAAAATGCACCACTACTTTTTAATTTAGCAGAAATACAAAATGAATGTACAAAAAGATTTAAAATAAAACCTGATGAAACTCTAGAAATAATACAAAATCTTTATGAAAAGAAATTAGTTACATATCCAAGAACAGATGCAAGAGTATTATCAACAGCAGTTAGTAAAGTAATAACAAACAATTTAAATGGAATTGCAAAAGGTTATAAAGATGAAGAAATTCAAGGCTTTATAAAGCAAATGAAAGAGGAAAAATATTCTACAAATTTAGCAAAAACTAAATATGTAAATGATAGCAAAATAACAGATCACTATGCAATAATTCCAACAGGACAAGGATATGAGAACTTATCAAAGTTACCAGAACTGCAAACCAAAGTATACAACATTATAGTAAAAAGATTTTTAGCAATATTTTATCCACCAGCAGAATTTAACAAATTAAATATTACAATAGACGTAGAAGGTGAAAAATTTAATGCTAGTTCCAAAATATGCGTAAAAAATGGATATCTAAATGTTTTAAAAAAGCAAAAAGACGATATAAAAGATGATACAAAAGACGATTCAGAAAAGGACGAAGGAAAAATTAATTTTGAAGTAAAAAAAGGAGAAGAATTAGAAGTAAAAACATATGAAATAAAAGAATCCGAAACAACTCCTCCAACAAGATATAATTCAGGCTCTATGATTTTAGCAATGGAAAATGCAGGAAAACTAATAGAAGATGAAGAATTAAGAGAACAAATAAAAGGTGCTGGAATAGGAACTAGTGCTACAAGAGCAGAGATAATAAAAAAGTTAGAAAAGATTAAATATATTGATATAAATTCCAAAACTCAGATAATAACTCCAACTCAAAAAGGAGAATATATTTATGACATAGTACATTTATCAATGCCAGATATGCTAAATCCAAAATTAACTGCCAGTTGGGAAAAAGGTTTAGATATGGTAGCAAAGAAGGAAATCAAATCAGACGAATTTATGACAAAACTTGAAAATTATATTAATAGTAAATTTAATAAACTAGTAATAAAAGCATAAAAAATTTTAATAATAACATAAATATGAAACATAAAAGTAATCAAAAAAACATAAATCTCAAAAGTCTACTCTTCTAAAGACTTACGGAAATAACAAATTATAATCTACATATAAGACTGGACAAGTTTATAAATTTATGGTATAAATAATATTAGGATTGGAGGTATAGTATCATAAATAAAGTAAAGAAAGTAGTAATAGGATTAAGAACATTAATAAAATTATTTGTAATACTAATAATTGCCGCACTAATTATAATAGGAATTATAAAATTAACATATAAACAAACATATAGCGTTACCTTAAACGGTGAAGTAATAGGATATACCAACGATAAAATAAACTTACAAAAAAGAATAAATACATATATATCATCAGGAAACGGCGAAGATATTGCATTTGTTGAAGTAAAAGACTTACCTCAATATACAGCATGTCTTCTAAAGAAAAACGAAGAAACAAACGATGATGAAATATTTGAAAAAGTAACATCAGCAGGAACGCCAATATTTAAGTATTATGCAATAACAGATGAAAACAACGAAAAAGTATATGTTCAATCATTTAAAGAAGCGGAAGATGTAGTATCACAATTAAAAAGTAAAGATAGTGCAAATGCAAAAGACCTAGGAATAGTTGAAAAATACGAAACTGCAAAAGCAGAATTTAAAGATGTAAGTACATGTGTTAATGAACTTTATGAAAAGAAAATCGTATATACTAGTGTTTATAAAAATATTGGAACACAAATATATAATGAAGCAAGTGTACCAACAAATCTAGGTATTACATTAATAAGACCAATAAATTTAGGTGGCGGAAGCATAATAATTACATCAAGATTTGGAATTAGGTCAAGAGATAATCATAAAGGATTAGACATTGCAGCACCAAGAGGAACAGCTATAAAAGCTGCTGCGGCAGGAACAGTAATTTTCTCAGGAAATGGTGCAGGTAATGGTTACTCTGGATATGGTAATGTTGTAGTTGTTCGTTCAACAAGTTCTGTAGTAATACTTTATGGACATTGTAGTGAAGTAAATTGTAGAACAGGAGACCAAGTTGCACAAGGACAAGTAATTGCAAAAGTTGGTTCAACAGGAATTTCAACAGGAAACCATTTACATTTTGAAATAAGATATAATGGAACTGCAATTAACCCACAAAATTATGTATACAACTAATATAAATTGATTACAATAAAATAAATACAAATAAAAATCAAAAGAAAGGGATTTCGTATAGATTACGAAATAGAGTGATGTTTATGAAAGACAAAGGAAAAATTGTAGTTTGGGCTATAATTGTTATAGTAATAATAGGTGTTATTGTGTTTGCAGTAGTAAAAAACACTAATAACAATAACTTAGCAGGAAAAGAAACAGAAACTAAAAAAGAAGAGTTTGCAACTCAATTAGATGACGGAACTAGATTAAACACAAGCAGTAAAATATCAGAAACAAAAAAGTTTGATACATTTGAAGTAAGTGGTATACAACTTACTGAAAAGGATAATCAGTCTATAATATTAGCTACCATAAAAAATGTTGGAGAAACTGCAAGCAATGTAACATTAATTACAGTATCAGTAATTGATAAAACAGGAAAAGAAATTTATCATGGAGATGGAATTGGGATAGTTGGAGAATTACAACCAGGAGAGACACAACAATTAAATGTTGGTGCATCATTTGACTGTGCAAATGCTTATGATATAGTATTTTCAAAGAAATAATAGATTATAATAAACTAAATTTATAAAAAAGAATCCTCATTGTTAAACAAAAATTGTTTAATAATGAGGAAAATTTTTTGTATTTTTTTATAATATCTTGTAATTTTAAGCATTTTAAGATAGAATAAGAAAAATTAATATCACATAATGTAGAGTACTTTTTTAATATATATTCCTAATTGCGACAAAAAATTTAAAATTCTAGTATTACAATATATTAAAAAAGTAAGAGGTGGTAAGGATGTTACAAAATATTTCAAGAAACTATGAGGAAAAAGAAGAAACCGCAAAAATAGACTATAAAGATGTATTTTCAAGAATTTTTACAATACGTAATATATCAATATATATCTTAACATTTATGATGTCTATGGTTGGTTTTGGAGTAGATAATGCAGTAATTGCACCATTTGGAATAGCAATGGTTGCAGCAAGTATTAGTAGTGGTGTTCCAATTGCAATGGTTTATATAGCAAGCTTAATAGGAACTGCAATAAAATTTGGTGGAGGCAATGCATTATCATTTATATTTTCATCAATAATAATGCTTTTATTAGTAATTATAAAGAAGCCTGCAAGAGAAGAGGAAGAAAACGAAAAGATAAAATTAGGAAGCTATCTTTTTATTTCGGTACTAATTGTACAAGCTATCTATATATTATTCAAAGGATTCTATTTTTATGACTTACTAGTTGCAATAACTATGGGAATATCAAGTTACATATTTTATAAAATATTTGTAAATTCCATAGATGTAATTGCAAAATATGGTGAAAAGCAAATCTTTTCAATTGAAGAAGTAATTGGAGCAAGTTTAATATTTGCAATAGCTTGCATATCATTGAGTAATGTTCAAATATTTTCATTTTCATTAAGAAATATTATATGTATATTCATTGTTTTACTACTAGGATGGAGAAATGGAATTTTAGTAGGTGGAATTAGCGGAATAACAATGGGAATTGTATTAGGAATAATAGGAGATGGAAATCCAACTCTAATTGCGACATATGCAATATCAGGAATGTTATCTGGCTTATTAAATAAATTCGGAAAAATTGGAGTAATAGTAGGATTTGTTTTAGGAAATGTTCTAATTGCATATAGTGCAAATGGTGGAACAGAGAATATAATTGTTTATCAAGAAATACTAATTGCATCAATAGGACTTTTAGCAATGCCAAAAAACACAAAGATAAACATAGATGAACTTATTCCAAAAACAAAGCTACTTCCAGAAGCAGGAAGAACATTAGAAGCAAGCGACGAAGCACTAATAAAACTAAATAGTATTTCAAAAACAATTTCAGAAATTGCAAATAATTATAAGCAAGATGAATTATACGAAAAAAATGAAGCAAGTTTTGAAGAAGAAGTATTAAAAGCATTGGACGGACTAGAAGGAAATTTATTATATGATGATATATACAATAACATCGGTAATATTTTAGAAGATTTATTTAATTTCTTGGTCGAAAATGGAATACTATCTCAAAATGGAATAATAAGTATATTTGCAAAACACAATACATATCTAATGAGCTCAGACAATAAAGATGTGAATAACCAAGAAGAAAAAGAAATTAGAGAAATGTTAAAAGCAATTAATTCAGCTTGGAGAATTTGCAAAGTAAACTTGGTATGGCAAAAAAAATTAGACGAAGTAAATAAAAATATGTCAGACCAATTAAAAACAGTTAAAAATGCGATAGAAAACATTACAGAAGATTTTGTAGAACCTGAAGAAGATGAATTTAAAGAACAAAAACAAAGTATTATAAAAACATTAAAAGAAAAGAATATTTATTTAAAAGATATAAAAATAAAAAAAGAACCTTCAGGAAGAGTAATTGTAAACGCATATACTGATATATGCAAAGATGAAGTAGGAAATCTTTGCCCTATAAAACAAATATCTAGAGGAATAGCAACTACCTTTGGTGAAAAATTTACAGTTCAAGACCAAAAATGTGGAATTAGACTAAATAAAGATGTTTGTTCATATACTTATTTATCAGATGATAAGTATTTGCTTCAAACAGGAATAGCAAATGTAAAAAAAGATGGAGCAGAAGTTTCAGGAGACTCAACATCAAGCGTAAGACTTGGAGATGGAAAATATTTATTTGCAATTAGCGATGGAATGGGCTCAGGAAATGAAGCAAAGAAAAATAGTAAATTAGCAATAAATATGTTAGAAAGACTGCTAAGTTCAGGCTTTGAAAAAGACACATCTATAAAATTAATTAATTCAGCTTTACTTTCAGCCAATAAGCAAGAAAGTTATGCAACACTTGATATAGGAATTTTAGATTTATATGATGGAAATATAGAACTAGTAAAGAGTGGGGCATGTCCAACTTATATAAAAAGAAAAAGAAATGTAAGCATAATAAAATCTAGCTCATTACCAACAGGAATAATGAATGAATTAAGTGTTGACACATATGACAAAGACTTAGAAGATGGTGATATAATTATTATGTGTAGCGATGGAATTCTAGACTCAAGTACAGAATATGCAAACAAGGATTTATGGCTTAAATACTTATTAGAGGATATTCAGACAGATGTTCCAGAGAGAATTGCAGATATAATTTTAAGAGAAGCAATGGATAATCAAATAGGAAAACCTAAAGATGATATGACAGTAATTGCAATTAAAATAATAAGAAAATAATTATGCTTTTCTATTGAAAAAAATGTAAAAACTTGATATATTATAATTGACCTAAAATAAGAAAGGAGATTATAGTATATCAAGTTTTTGTTATACTAGAAATAATTATGGGTAAAGGAAGAAGATATGACGGAGAACCAAAGCTAAATAAGAAAAAAGTAGTAGCTGCAGCACTTGTACTAGCTGTTCTTATCATGATAATTATATTAATGATAAAACTTCCAACAGTAAAAAGGCCTCAAGGCAAAAATGTAGCAAACTCTTATTTAACAGTATATACAAACGACAAATGGGGTGTAATCAACTCAAAAGGCGATACAGTCATAGAAGCAAAATATAGCGAAATGGTAGTAATTCCAGACCCTACAAGAGAAGTATTTATATGTCAAGAAAACGTTGATGTGCAAAATGGAACATACACTTCATTTGCAATAGATAAAACAGGTAAAAAACTATTTGATACATATGACCAAGTAGAAGCAATGCAAAATATTGATAGCAATGGAATGGTGTTCTATGATACCAATGTATTAAAAGTGCAAAAAGATGGAAAATATGGACTAATAAACTTTAAAGGAACAGAATTAATTGCACCAGAATATACGTCAATAACTCCTCTTGAAAAAGTTAGTAAAAGTTTTGTAACAGAGAAAGACGGAAAAAAAGGTTTAGTAGACAGCACGGGAAGTATAATAATTGATAATCTTTATCAAGAAATAAAACCACTAACTGATAGATATGAAGATGGTTACATTGTAAAAGATGAAAATAATCAATATGGATTAATAAATTATAATAAAAAACAAATTTTAGAATGTAAATATTCAGAAATAAAAAATATTTGTGGTAGTGATATGTATGTTGTAAAGGAAGGTGAAGACTTAAAATTAATTACAACAGACGGAGAAGCTAAATTAACAAATAAATTTAAAGAAGCTATAAGCATAGATAATAGCAATATCATAGTAAAAGATGATAATAAATATGGAGTTATATCATCAGAAGGCGAAGAAATAATAGCACAAGAATATGAAAACTTAAAGTATGCTTTTGATGGAAACTACATAGCAAAAAAAGATGGTAAATATGGAATTATAGACATATCAAAACAAATATTAGTAAATTTTGAATATGAATACATTGCATATTCAAGTGAAGGATTTATAGAAGCGGAAAAATCAGACGGACAAACAGATTTATTAAATAATCTATTTGAAGTAAAAACAACAGGAATTATATCAGAAATTAACACAAAACAAGGGTATATAAAAGTTAGAAAAGATGGCGAATATAAGTATTACAATTTCAAACTTGAAGAAAAAGATATAAAAGATGTACTTTCTACAAATACACTATTCTTATCAAAAAAAGGAGATAAGTATGGATTTGTCAATGCCAATGGCATAGTTGTAGTAGACTATTTATATGATGATGCAACAGAGCAAAATGATTATGGATATGCAGGAGTTAAAATTGGTGGAAAGTGGGGAGCAATAGACTCGAGTGGAAAAGTAGTAGTAGAACCAACTTACGAATTTAACCAAAACACAGTAATTAGCTTTATAAATAAATGGCATTTAGCACCAGACCTAAATGCAAATTATTATACAGACATAATAGAATAAAATTTTACATAAGAAAAGAAGAAAGGAGACAAAAGATGGAACAAAGAAAAATATACCCTTATATAATAGATGAAAAAAGGATGGCAGGCTATTATGAACTTCTAATGGAAGACAAGTTTAAGCTAAAAATATTTGATAAAAAGAAGGATAGTTCTGTATATAATTACTTCTTACCAAGTATAAGAGAATATCTATTTTGGTCATTTGATATGAACTTAAAAGATGAAATTGCAGAATATAATAAAATGAAAAATGACTTAAAAGCAGCTGTTTGCAGTAGATATACTTGTAATGTATTTGAAAAAGGAGAAGATGTAGTTGTTTGCTTTAATACAGGTGTATGTTTCGCAATTACAGAAGACACAAAATTGCTTAAAACTTTAACAAAATATGAAGAACTTAGAAAAATGGAAGAAATAAATCTAAGGTCAGAAGACGCATATGAAGTAAAGAAAAGCAAAGAAGAACATATATATGCATTCATTTTTGAATTGTACAAACTAATATATATCCAAATAATAAATAAAGAATTGCAAAATCCAGATTTATTTGAAAAAGCAAGAACTGAATTTGTAGAATTTACACAAAAAATTTATGGAATGTTAGAAACAGATAAGGACAAGTATTGCGAAGAACTTAAAACTAAATTTAATTTAGAAAAATTATATTTAGCAGTAGAAAACCAATTTGATTTATTATATAAAA
Source organism: uncultured Clostridia bacterium (assembly GCA_947624735.1). Classification (GTDB taxonomy): domain Bacteria; phylum Bacillota; class Clostridia; order TANB77; family CAG-508; genus CAG-793. The sequence continues at coordinate 7,973 of CANQLM010000041.1, forward strand.
ATAATAAACTAAATGAAAATTTAATTTATAAAAGATTTATATTAATACTTTTAGTAGTATTAATTATAATAGGCGTAATAAATTTAGGAAACTGGCTAGCATTATAGTAAAAACAAAATAAACTTGCTGAAAGGAATAAAATGAAGATTACAGTAGGAACAGACATTATAGAAGTAGAAAGAATAAAAAAGGCGATAGAAGACAATCCACATTTTGCAGAAACAGTTTTTACAGAAAGAGAAATAGAATACTGTGAAAGCAAAAAAAAAGCAAAATACGAGCACTATGCAGCAAGATTTGCGGCAAAAGAAGCAGTATTTAAAGCAATTTCTAAATATCTAGGAAATAAATACGATATTTCATGGAAAAATGCAGAAATTCTTAATGAAAAAGATGGAAGACCATATGTAAATTTAATAGATGTTAATGTTAATTTTAAAGACATAGATATAAGTCTTTCACATTTAAAAGATTACGCAATAGCAAATGTGGCTATTGGTATGGAAGATTAATTCTTGTAAGCAAGAAAGGAATTTATCTTATGGATGAAAATTTACAATTTTTTGATTCACATGCACACTTAGATGATGAAAAATTTAATACAGATAGAGAAAAACTAATCCCTGAAATTTATAATTCAGGGATTACTAAATTTGTAAGTTGTGGCTATAATGTAGAAAGCTCGCTAAAAGCAATAGAACTCTCAAAAAAATATTCATATATATATTGCACAGTAGGAATATCTCCAAACGACTTATCCACTGAATATGAGCGAGAAGTGGAAAAAGTTGAAAGAATACTTAAAAATGAACTAAATAAAGATAGCAAAATAGTTGCAATAGGAGAAATTGGATTAGATTATCATTACGATATAGATAGAAACTGGCAAAAGAACGCATTTATCAAGCAAATTGAAATAGCTAATAAGTTTAACCTTCCAATAGTTATTCATACGAGAGAAGCGGTAATGGATACAATAGAAATACTAAAGCAACATCCTGTAAATAAAAAGGGAATATTCCATTGCTGTCCATTTAATCGAGAATTAATAAAAGAAGCATTAAATATAGGATTTTATATTTCAATTGCAGGTCCAATAACGTTCAAAAATTCCAAAAATGCTGAAGAAATAGCAAATCTTATTCCACTTGATAAAATGCTCATAGAAACAGATAGTCCATATCTAGCACCAGAACCAGTAAGAGGTACTAGAAATGATCCAAGAAATGTAAAATATACTGCTCAAAAAATTGCTGAATTTAGAAATATGAATATAGCAGAAATAGCAAAAGCTACATATAACAATGCAAAGACAATATTTTCGATTGAATAATTATTCAACTCTTGAATAATCTTTAGTCTCTTTATTACTCATATACACGCTAGAGCGATTTTTCTTTAAAAACTCAACAATATTGTAAACATCAATCCAAATTTCTTTGCTGTTATCTATTTGAGATTCATCAAAAATAACCTGCATACCAAAGTGAAGATGAGGAACATTTATATTATTTACATTTTCCTTAATACTGTATCCAGTCATACCTAAATAACCTATAACATCACCAGCCTCTACCGTTACGCCTTCTTTTAATTCAGGAACATAAGGATGATCTTTCCTTAAATGGGCATAGTAATAATATCTTTGCCCATCTAAACTTCTAATTCCGATTCTCCACCCACCATACTGGTTCCAACCAAGATGAAAAACCGTACCAGTCTCTACTGCAATAATAGGAGTACCAATACTGCCCATAAGGTCATTTCCTAAGTGAGTTCTTGAAAATCCATAAGACCTTGAAGTTCCAAAATCTTTATAGTGTGAAAAAGAATAATTTTTCGCAATAGGTAAAAAAACTTTCATACCATAAGTTTCATCTTCTCTTAATCCTAAAAATTCACGTAAAATAGCAGAATAAGCTTCATAATAATAATCATAATATTTCATATCTTTAGCAACTTCTTGAACACTTCCACTATCTTTAATCTTTTTAGCAAATTGGTCCAAATCTTTTTGCTTAAATCTATCAAAATTATTTCCATACTTGCAAGCAAGCAAAGCCAAAAGCTCTATCCAATTATAATGAAAATCACTATTATAAGAATTAACATCTAACTTGTATGTTGCATTTAAAGCCTCAATACTTACATTAAAATCTATCCATTTTAAAAAATCTTTTTTTACACTAATAGAATCGCTCCAAATATAAGGAACATTTATGGAAGTAGAAGATTGAATACTCATTAGACTATAATTTATTAAAAATACTATTAAAATCAAAATAACAAATAATGAAAAAAATAAAATTTTCTTATATTTCTTTATAAACTTAATCAAATCATACACCTCTTAAATTAAATATATAAAGAAATACAAAAAATATGAAATAAATAAAGATTCTCTAAACAAATTACTAAGCTCCAAAGGGCTAGAAGAAATAAAATGAATAGAAAATCTTTATTTTAAATAATTAATTATTAAAATCTACTTTAACTGCTTTTTTTGCTTCATCTGAATCCACTACAAATAAAGTTGATGGCTTAAATCCAAACATTGAACCAACAATATTAGAAGGGAAAACTTCCAATTTAGTGTTGTACTTAGTAACTGTATCATTGTAAAATTGTCTTGAATAAGCAACTTTACTTTCTGTATCATTTAGGTCATTTTGAAGAGATAGAAAGTTTTGATTTGCCTTTAAATCAGGATAATTTTCAGAAACAGCCATAATAGTTTTTAAAGTACTAGCAAGTTCGTTATCAAGTTTCATTTTTTCATCTACTGAATTAGCACCAGTCCAAGAAGTACGAAGAGCAGTAACTTTTTCTAATGTTTCACTTTCGTGAGCCATATAGCCTTTTACACACTCAACTAAATTTGGAATTAAATCAAATCTTCTCTGTAATTGAACATCAATTTGACTCCAAGCATTGTTTACACGTTGTTTTAAAGTTACTAATGAATTGTATGTTGCAATTAAGAAAATAATAACAAGAACAACGATAGCTAGAATAATCCAACCCATATTAAATCCTCCTTGAAAAATATAAAAATAGTATATCATTAAGTTTTAAATTATACAATATAAATATAGTAAATTTAATTAATGAAAAAACTTAATAAAAATTAAGCTATTTAAAATATAACACAAACAGTGTATTTAATCAACATTTTTAATTCAAAAGAATATTACAATTTTGTAAAAAATAAAAAGTAGTAATCTTTAAATAAATGCTTTAAACAGCATATTTAAGAGATTACTACTTTTTTATTAAGTTTTTTCATTAATAAAAATTAACATAATATAAGAAAGAGGTAATCAAATGAAGAATTTAAAAGAAAAAGGAATAACATTAGTTGCACTTGTTGTAACAATTATAATATTATTAATTTTAGCGGGGATAACAATACGGAAGTCTTACAGGAGATAATGGGTTATTTGAAAG
>CANQLM010000042.1 GCA_947624735.1 uncultured Clostridia bacterium
TTCGATCCCTGTCACCTCGACCAAATTTAATATTAAAAAAAACAGTATAATATGTACATCACATTATTATACTGTTTTCTTAAAAAGGGGTATATATATGTCAATTCTTGAATTCATATTAAATAATAAATCGTATTTAGAAGATTTTATTACAAGAAGTACATATCATTCAAATGGAATTGAAGGTAATACATTAACTTATGCAGAAACTTATGCTATTCTTTATAATGACAATAGTTTCAAAATACAGTCCAAAGAACCTAGAGAGATATATGAAGCTATTAATCATAAGAAAGCATTAGAAGTTGTTTTCGGAAATTTGAAGGAACAAGGCGATTTTGATGAAAGATTTATTAAAAAATTAAATGAAATAATAAATAAAGATATAAAAGATACTGATGGATATAGAAAAGTACAAGTATTCATTAATGGAACTGAGTATATTCCTCCTGCACCTGAGAAAATTCCAAATTTAATGAATTATTATGTATATAATTATAATCATGATGAGCAAGATATTTTTTATAAAATTGCAAAATATCACATTGAGTTTGAAAGAATACATCCTTTTGAAGATGGTAATGGTAGAACTGGTAGATTACTTTTAAATTATGAGCTAATAAAAAATAATATACATCCTATTGTTATTTCTAAAGAAGATAGAGTAGAATATTTTAATTTTTTAGATAAGCAAGATGTATCTGGATTAGCAGAATTTTTTAAAAATTTATCTTTAAAGGAAAAAGAAAGAATTAGTAAATTTACTAATTAAGAAGTAAAATAAAATGAGTTAAATACAATTTAACTCATTTTATTTTTTTCTTCTTGTTTTTCTTTTTGAAATCTCTTTGTTATCAATCTTTTAGTTGGAATCATAAATAATGCCCCTAATAATATTGGTAAATAGAATGTATATATTCTCCAGAATAATACGCCTAAATTAATTGTTCCTTGTTTAAAGATGGGGCTAAATATAAGTAAAAATCCACCTTCTGCTCCAAGTCCTGCTCCTGGTGTTGGAACTACTGATACAAGTAGTACTAAGAATGTTTGACGAGTTACTATTTCCCAGAAGTTTGAACCAGAATTTCCAAATGTTTTATAAACTGCGAATGTTATTGCATAATATGTTATAGCTTGGATTATTCCTGCTATACTCATTTTTAATACCATCATTTTATGATTATGCATAACTTTAAATTGTTCATTATAATTTTCTACGCTTTTTTCAAAGTTTTCAATTTTTTCTTCTGGTTCTTTTATAAATTTAAATTTTCCTATTCTTATTTTTGAAACCAATTTAATTATTGGTCTAGCAATTTTCATTATAACTTCTTTTTTAGTTCCTGCAGCTATTAAAAATGTTAATAGTAAAATATTAATTGATACTCCTATTATTCCAATTGCTAAGTATTGACTAAATAAATCTTGGAAATGTTTAAATTGTGTACATAAGACAATAACTGTAAATACCATCATTGTAATTTGTTGTACTAAAAATTTCATTGATAATATTGATAAAGTATCACTTGTTCTTTTTCCACTTTTTCTCATTTCATATACTTGCATTACTTGGCCACCTGTACTAAATGGTGTTAAATTGTTAAATAACTGTCCTATCATTGTTATTTTTATTGAATTTGATAACTTTTGAGTTGGATAAAGCCTTTTTAGTGGTATATGCATATTAATTGTTTCTGCAAACCACATTAAAAATAGACAAATTAATCCTACTAGTGCCCACTTATAATCTGCAGTTCTAAGGATTTCTCCTAAGCTTGCAGTATCATCAGTGTTCATCATATATGCAAATGTTCCTACAAATATTCCAATTATAAATAATATACTTACAATAATAACCTTTTTATTTGTCTTTTTTATTTCTGGTTCTTCTTGATTATTTGTATTAATTTCTATATTACTATTCTTTTTATCCTTTTTATTTTGCTTCACTATATAAATCCCCCATTAATTAAATAAAAAGCCTATGCTAATAGCATATCAATTATAATATACCATTTTGCATAGGATAAGTCAATTTTTTTATTCCCATTTAAAAGAATCTACTATATTATTTACTATTTCAAACAATGCTTCATTATCTTCCAAATTAAAACTATATGCATCAACACAAGCTAGAGTATCTCCTTTTAATAGATAATATGCGTATTCTACTTGTTCTGGAGTTCTGCTAAATTGCATTTTTAATTTTAGCAAATCATATCCGTTTTTTGATGTAGTTATTTCTTCTTCATATATCTCTGGTGCACTTTCTAATGATGTAATATATTCTTTCATACTATCTTGCACATCTTGTATTTTTGTAATTGCACTAGTATCTACTGGATAATAACTTATATTGATATATGCTGGATATTTACTATAATCTCCCTCTTCTATAACTTCATTTCCTATAGGTGCTATAGAATTTATATATTTGTAATAGTTCCATCCACTATTATACATATCAGTAAATTCTTCCCAACTTGAATCTATTTCAAAATTTACAACACCATCAGAAACTTCTACTGGTTTAACATTTTCAATTTGGTTGTACGCAACTACTCCTATCATTGTTATTACAAAAATTACTGCTATAACAATACTTACAACTTTAGATTTATCTTTCTTTTTTGTTGTTATTTGTTTATTTTCTGCGTCATTTGAATAATATAATCTACCTTTTGAGCTTTTTACTATTCCGTAAGATTTTAAATTGTTTAATGCTTGTTTTAATTCTACATCATCTTTTAATTCTGCCTTAATTTCATCTTTTAAAATTCCATGTTCAGCTTCAAATGCATTATATTTTTCAAATATTGGCTTTATTTTCTTTATAGAATCTTTTTTTATTTTTGCTATTTCTTCTGTATTACTTAAATTTATATCTTCCTCTCCATTGGCTAATTTGTTTTTTATTGTAGCTGTTATTGCACCAGAGCCAAAAATCGTAAACAATACGGCAATCATTGCATCTTTTGCTATTGCTCCTGTAAATTCTTCATTTGCATATAAGGTTTTAATTGCTTCTATGCTTACCATTCCTGTTTCTTTATGTACATAAAATGCTGGTATTAATATTAATGTTGTTAATGCAACTAAAAGTATAGATTCTATAACTATTATAATAGGTAATTTTTTTGTAATTTTTCCATTAAATATTTTATATCCATAGAATACACCTGCTGCAATTATTATTGATAATGCTGATAACATCATATTGCCATAAACATACATTAATATCCATGGAATGGTTGCAATTAGTCCGCCTATGATTCCACCAATTAATCCTAAAAGATAACTTTCTTTTACTTTTTTTACTTTTTCTTCTTCGTTTACTTTTACTAATGAGCTTTCTTCTTCTTTCTCGTTACTATTTTTCATATTTTAGAGTATTTCTCCTTTCTTATTATTTTTTGCATTATATCACAAAAATAATTATTATTCTACACTTTTTAAAGATTCAATCATATTGACCTTTTTCAATGCTCTATGTACTATTACATTAACTATAAAGGTAAATAATACTGTTATTATAATTGAATAAATATAACTTAATGGTTTTATTTCTTTAACAAAGTGGCACATTTCTACTTCGCAAGTTGTTATTAAGAAATTACATAATACATAACCTGCAAACAATCCTAATGTTATTCCTATTGCCGTAAAGATTCTAGTTTCCTTACTTATATAATTGTCTACTTCATTATTGTAAAATCCTAATACTTTTAAGGTTGCTATTTCTCTAATTCTTTCTCCTATATTTATGTTTGCTAAATTATATAATACGACAAACGCAAGCAATGCTGCTGATACTATTAGAATGACTACTACATAATTCAAAGATTGTAACATATCTTCTACATCTGACATTCTTTCTTCAACATCCATTAAAGCAAATACATCTTCATTATTTAAAATTTCTTTTTTCTTTTCTTCAGTTAGCTTATCTTTTACAAGTATAGTATTTACTTCATATTCTCCAACTTTTGATTCATATAATGGTCTTGAAATATATACATAATTTGATATGTAATTTTTTAAAATATGATTTACTTTAAAAGTATAGTCTTTTTCATCTATGCTTATATTAATGTTTTCGCCTTCTTTTGCCCCAATTAAATCTGCAAATTTATCTGTAATTAAAATTCCTTCATCATCAATATTTATTATGTTGTCAGTCTTTTTATCATAAAAGTTTACAACCTTATTTATATCATCATTTGATATTACTAAATTTGCCTCTTTATCTCCCACTTTTATTGTTTTCATATTTGTTTCTACAAATTCGCCATCTATTAAGTTTTCAATATTTGTGCTATTTATGTTTATAAGTTCTTGATATTCAAATATGTCTCCATATTGATATGATACAATTCCTGTTATTGAATCTTTTAATCCAAAACCAGCTAAAATCAATGCCGTACAACCTGTTATTCCTACAATTGTCATTAATGCTCTTTTTTTGTATCTCAAAATATTTCTTGCCGTTATTTTTTGTGAAAAATTTAATCTTTTCCAAATAAAATTGATTTTTTCTAATATTATTCTTTTTCCGGCTTTTGGTGCTTTAGGTCTCATTAGTTTTGCTGGCATATTTTTAAGAACTTTTATACAAGCAAAAGTTGTTGCTCCACAAATACATAATATTGCTATTCCTAGACCAATTGCTCCAATATCTATTCTAAATGGTGCTATTAAATCTGTCATATCAAACATAATTTTATATATTGTCCAAATTACATTTGGTAAGAAATTAAATCCAATGGCCATTCCTATTGTTCCACCACCAATACATGCTGATAGTGAATATATTAAGTATTTTCCTAAAATTTGACGATTTGTATATCCTAGAGCTTTAAGCGTACCTATCTCTAATCTTTCTTCATCAACCATTCTAGTCATCGATGTTAAACTTGTTAATATTGCAATAATGTAAAATACTAATGGAAATAATTTTGCAATATTTATCATACTTTGTACTGAATCAATATATGTGCTATATCCTGAATTATCTTTTCTTATATTTACATACCATTTAGGCATTTCAATTTTTTCTAATTCTTTTTCTGCATCACTTATTTTACTTTCTGCTTCTGCAAAAGAATCATTTGATTCTTTTTTCTTGTCCTCTAATTCTTGTTTACTATTTGTAATTTTGTTCTGATTAGCATTAATTTCTTTTTCTGCATTATCTAACTGCTTTTGTGCCTCTTCTAGTTTCTTATTAGTCTCTTGCTTTGCTTTATTAAGTGATTCTTTAGCAGTAGCAATTGCTTGTTCTCCTTGTTTTACAGTAACATTTAGCTCTTTTATTTGCGTTTCTAAAGTTGCTTTTTCCACATTTAGTTCTGTTTTTGTGGATTCTAGTTTATTAATTACTATATCTACTTCTTTAGTATCTTGTTCTAAAGCTTCAAGTTTTGCTTTATCTTCTTTTGCCTGTTTTAAATTATTTTCTACTTCTACTAAACTTTGATTAATTGTTACTAAACCTTGTTCAGCTAAACTCAAACCTGATTTGGCTTCATTTAGCTTAGCTTCATTATTTTTAATTTCTTCTTCTGCACTTTTAAAATTATTTTCCGCTTCGCTTCTATTTTGTGTTAATGTATTTTTATTGTTTTTCAATGTCTGTTTAGCAGAGTTTATACTTTTTTGACCTTTTTCTATCTCATTTTCTACTTTTTTTATCTCATCATTTGCCTCTTGTTTATTTTTTTCTAATTCTTGTTTTGCCTCATTAATTTCATCTTCTGCTTTTCCTCTTATTTCATCATATCTTGCTTGTTGTCTCGATTCTTTTATTTCTTCTATTTTATTTTTTGCAGTATCAATTAAATCATTATATTGTTTTGTATCTGTAATAAGTTTGTCTGCTTCAGCTACTCTTAAATAAATATTTGTATAATAGTCTTGCTCGATTTTGTCTACATATATAAAGCATTCAAGGTTTCCTGCTCCTATATTTGTTGTGCCTTTTGAAAATGTTATATATAAAGGAGATTGTGCTAATCCTACAATTTTATATTCTTTTTCCCCTATTTTTACTGTGTCGCCCATTTTTATATTATTGTTTCTAGCAAAGAAACTATCTAATATACATTCATCACTATTTTGTATTTTTTTACCTTCTAATAAATTAATTTTATTTATATTTTCATTTAATTCAATTAATTTAGCTATATAATTTTCTCCAGAGATGTTAATTTCTTCATCTTTGCTATTTATTCCATATACTTCTTCTATATTATCTATTTTTTTTAGTTCTTCTATATCACTTTCTGTTAATCCCATTGTTGATAATATAGAAATATCATACATTTTTTGCTCATCATAATAGTTATCTAATGTTTCTTTCATATCTGGCCCTGCTGCAACTAATCCAGAAAAGAATCCTACTCCTAAAAATGCCATAAGAAATATAGACACAAATCTTTTGAATGTGCCTTTTATCTCTTTTATGCTATTTTTTAGTAGCTTTGTTTTCATTTATATGTACCTCTATTTTTGATATTATAGTTCTTTTGTTTTTACCATTCTATTTCTTCTATAGGTACAATTTCCTTATTTATTTTTATATCTTCTGCTTTTCCATTTTTAAAATAAATTACTTTGTCTGCCATAGGAGTAATTGCAGTATTATGCGTTATTATTACTACTGTCATGTTTTCTTTTCTTGCAGTATCTTGAAGAAGTGTTAATATTTGCTTTCCTGTTTTATAATCAAGTGCCCCTGTTGGTTCATCACATAAAAGCAATTTTGGATTTTTAGCTATTGCTCTTGCTATTGCTACTCTTTGTTGTTCTCCTCCTGAAAGTTGTGCTGGAAAATTGTTCTTTCTATTCTTTAAGCCAACTTTTTCTAGAATTTTACTAGGGCTTAAGGCATCTTTGCAAAGTTGGGTAGCTATTTCTACATTTTCTAATGCTGTTAAATTTTGAATCAAATTATAAAACTGAAATACAAATCCAATATCATCTCTTCTATATTTAATTAATTGTCTTTCACTTAAATCTGTTACTACTTTTCCATCTACTATAAGTCTACCTGATGTGGCTCTGTCCATTCCTCCTAATATATTTAATGCAGTAGTCTTTCCTGCTCCACTAGGCCCTACTATAATAGCAAGTTCTCCCTTTTCTATATTGAAATTTGCTTTATTTAATGCTTTTATAGTTATTTCACCCATTTGATATTCTTTTGTTATATTTTCAAATTCAATATATGCCATTTATTTTCCTTCTCTCTATTTCGATAATATAAAATTATAAGCATCTGCAACATCAATTGTTACATTCATATTTAATTCAACAGTTTGACCTGGATTAAGTGGAAGTATATCTTGGGTTATTTCTACTAATACGTTTCCATTTTCGTCAACTATTTGTGCCTTTATTTCCGTTCCTTCTAATGGAGCATCTCCTATATTAGTTATATCTGCTAATAGTGTGCTTAATCCATTTGTATATGAAAGTTTTATATTAGTAATTTCATAGTTATCAAGTTGCTTTGTTTTTGCAAGCTCTTTACTGGTGTTTATTTTTACACCATCTTCATATGTTGTTGAATATTGTCCTACTACCTTTTTTAAAGAAGTATTTTTAATTTTTATTACTATATTTACTACTAGCATTATTATTAGTAATATTATAATAAGTGATATTAAGATTGCATTTTTCTTTTTTAGACTTTCGTTTTTTTCCATAAGTTTTTCCTCTCTATTATTTGACAATTATTATATAAATTTTTTTCTTATTTTTCAATATTATATTTAAATTTATATTCTTTTAATTTGTACATTTTTACTATTTGCATAAATTTTTACTTTTTTGTTGAAAAAATTCTAGAAATATTATATAATTTTTTTATATGCAGCTGTAGCTTAACTGGATAGAGTATTCGGCTACGAACCGAAAGGTTGGGGGTTCGAGTCCCTTCAGCTGCACCAACAATATATCTTTTTTAATTCAATAAAATAGATATGTTAATTAGGAGATAACTTTGAGGGATTATAATAAAGTAAAATTAGGATTAATTGACAGATATTTAGTATGGAAAATAAGAAGAGATGCTTTAAGAGAGAAAAAATTATTTAATACAATAGATGGGAATTTTTCTGAAGTTGATTTTTCTTATGCGGATAGATTACAAACAGAACTATTAACTAGAAAGAAAATAAAAATGGCTACAAGAGATGCAAAAAGGCTATTTAGAAAAGAAAATAGAGTTTTTTCAATGTCTGACAAAGATAAATTTATTGAACAATATCTTGTAGAAAATGGATTAATGCAAAAAGCATTACCTGAAGCAAAGCCTAACAACCATGATTTTATAGAAAAATATCCTACTCAAGAACCATCAAAAGAAATACCTCATGAGCAAACTACTCAAATTCCTGAAATATATTATAAAATTGGAAATGATTTTTATAAAACATCTTTCGCATTTTCATTTTGGTATTTTGATTCAATAAATAATGGTTTAGATCCTCATATCAATTTAAGAACAAATGATGGGAAATCTTATTTTATAGAATATGATAAAATGCAGTCAGAAGATAAGTATAATATGTTAAATAGATTAATTAATACTTCATTAAATGACATTGGTCAATATTTAGCACAATCAGATGTAGAAAGTGGTTTTAATGCTCATTTTTCTAATATATGTAATCAAGCCTCATATATGGATTATATTGCAAAAAATTTATATGCAAAAGGAAATATTGATGAAGCAGTAACAAAATTAGAAACAATGACGGAAAGAATTTTTAAATATAAGCGAGATGAAATTGAGCAAGAGCCAGAACAAGATGATGAAAGAGATGAACGATAATAAGCAAAACAACTGGTTAGTTACCAGTTGTTTTGCTTAATTTAATTAATTCCTTTAATTTTTCTTAATCTTAATGCATTCAATACTACAGTTATACTGCTTAATACCATTGCTAAGCTTGCAAGCATTGGATTTATTGTTATTCCTAATGGTCTTAATACACCTATTGCAACTGGTATCATTAAAGAGTTATAGAAGAATGCCCAAAATAGATTTTGCTTGATATTTATTATCGTTTTTTTACTTATATTGATTAAATTTATTATGCTTTTTAAATCATTTTTAGTTAATATTACATCTGATGAGTCCATTGCTATATCTGTTCCACTATTTACACTTACTCCAATATCTGCACTAGCTAATGCTGGGCTATCATTAATTCCATCTCCACACATCATTACAAATTTATTATCTTCTTTAAGATTTTTTACTGTATCTGCTTTTTGCTTTGGAAGGACATTTGAGATTACTTTTGTTATTCCTATTTCTTTAGCAATTTTTTCTGCAGTTTGCTTGTTATCCCCTGTAAGCATTATTGTTTCTATATTATTTTTTGTAAAATATTCTATTACTTCTTTTGCATTTTCTCGTACTATGTCATTTACTCCTATAAGTGCTATTATTTCTTTATCTTCTACAACATAGATAATGCTGTTTCCTTGGGCTGAAAGATTCTCTTCATCTTCCTTATGTGTATTATTTATTTTATATTTTTCTAATATTTTAGAGTTACCAAGTAAAATTTCCTTTTTTGCAACTTTTGCTAAAAGTCCTAGTCCTGATATGTTTTCAAAATTTTCTACTTCTAGTAAATTTATTTTATTCTCTTTAAGATAGTCTTCAAATGCTTTTCCTATTGGATGAGTACTTTTACTTTCTATGCTTCCAACCAGTTGTAATAAGTCTTTATCACTTTTTTTACTATAATTTATTATTTGTGAAATTTTTAATTTTCCATATGTTAATGTTCCAGTTTTATCAAATACTATTGTATTTACTTTTAATGCATTTTCTAAAATTTCACTTTTCTTTATTAATATTCCATTACTTGCACACATTCCTTCACTTACAACTATCGCTAGTGGTGTTGCTAATCCTAAACTGCAAGGACATGCTACAACTAATATTGTAACAAAAGTTGAAATTGCCATATTAAGATTTTTTCCAATTATTAAATATAAAATAAATGTAACTATTGCTATAGCAATTACTACTGGAACAAAATATCCTGATACTTTATCTGCTATTTTTGCTATCGGCATTTTGCTATTGCTTGCTTCTACAACTAATTTTACTATTTCGGATACAGTTGATTCTCTTCCTATTTTTTCTGCCTTATATTCAATATATCCATCATAGTTTATACTTCCTGCTAAAACTGTATCTCCTATTTCTTTTGATGCTGGTTTACTTTCTCCTGTAATAAAACTTTCATCTAAGTGTGATTTACCAAATACAATTTTTCCATCTACCGCTATCTTTTCTCCGGGTTTTGCAATTAATATATCTCCTTTATTTATTTCATCAAGAGTTACTTCTTTTTCCTGACCGTCTATTTTTAAAATAGCTTTATTAGGAGTAATTTTTACTAATTTTTGAATTGCTTCTTTAGTTTTATTCTTGCTTATTTTATCTATATATCTACCAAGTTTAACGAAATAAATTACTATTGATGCTGATTCAAAATATAGATTCATTACTTGATTATGCTGGCCATTAAATACTAGACACATATTATATATACTATACAAAAAACTAGTAAGTACACCTATTCCAACTAATGTGTCCATATTAGGAGTTTTATGAATTAAATTGATATATCCATTTTTTAAAATATCAAATCCATATATGATAAAAAGTATTGTTAAAAATAATAAGCATATAATATAATTTGTAGTATTTGTATGAACATCTAGAAAAGAAATACTAGGCAAATTTAACATATGTCCCATTGATATATACATTAATAAAATTGCTAATATTGTATAAATTATGAACAATATTTTTTCCTTTTTAGTTTTTGTTTCAATTTTTATTTCCTTAAATTCGCCTAAACTTTTAAATCCTGCTTCTTTAACAAATTGCTCTAGTTTTTCTTTATTTAATATTTTTTCGTCATATTCAATAGTAGCATTTGCCATTACTAAATTAACAAATGCTTTTTCTACTCCTTTTTGTTTATTTAAATATTTTTCAAGTCCGTTTGAACATGCAGAACATGTCATTCCATCAATTGATAAAGTGATTTTTTTCATAATTATTCCTTTACAACTTCATATCCAATATCTTCGATTTTGTTTTCTAAAACTTCTCTTGAAACTTCTTTGCTTGTTTTTACTGTTACTTTTTCTTCATTGTGATTTGCTGTAACTTCTTCTACTCCTTCAATATTTTTAAGTGCATTTTCTACTCTGTTTTCACAACCTTTGCACATCATTCCTTTTACTTTAAGTACTACTTCTTCCATTTAATTTTCCTCCTTAAATATTTTTATTTTGAAAGCA
>CANQLM010000043.1 GCA_947624735.1 uncultured Clostridia bacterium
TAAATTCGGCAGTGGCGCGTAGCGACCAACCGGAGTGAAACGAAGGGCGAATTAAGCTGTTGTCGAAAACTTGTTTTCGCAACAACAGCTATATGCGTTAGCTGGAGCATTTCAATGCGACAACAAGCCACAAAGAATTATAATATTTTTAATTCTAATAATTTTAATTGCAAATCGCAATTTCCGATAACATTAAACTTGCAAAATAATTTTGCAAATATTCGCCTTTTCCGAATTCACCTTCTGTGAATGTTACAATAAAAGGTATATCTTTTGCTTCTTCTTTTATTCTTAATGCTAATTTCTCTATTTGTTCTTCATCTAAAATATTTTTTCTTAAATAGTTGTGGAAGATTATAATTCCTTTTGTATCTGTTTTTACTTGCTTTTTTAGTTGTCTTAATACTATTGCTGGTGATGAAATTAATTCTTCTTTAGAAATTTGCATTTGTATAACTGCTGTGTTTACCGAAACTTTATTTTTTAATTTTATACTATAATTATTATTGCCATATATAGGTTGTTTTATAACTGCTAAACTTCCATCTACTGTTTTTACTGCAAGAGGTTTTAAAATTGAACATTCTAACATCTTTTCTTCTTTAACTTCTCTTACTTTATTACCTGTCCATTCACAATATTTTTTCATTGCCTTAATTCCATCAATTTTTTCTAGCACATTATCTTGTGAAGTTTCTGTAATTACTCCAGAGTTTACTGTTTCGTGATATTTACTTTCAAAAGCATTTTCTATTTTTTTATTTGTATAAATAAATGCAACTGCTATTCCATCTGATAAAATCATATCTTCGGTAAATATTTTTTGATTATCTTTTACTACATTCCCTCCAAAACATGGGACATCTCCTATAACATCTTTTATTCCTTTTGCATATTCTTCTGCGTTTCCATCAGATACAAACATTAAATAATATGTTGGAGGATTATTTGTTCCAACTTTGTCCATAGCTTGTTTTGCAACTATTCTAGCAGTTTTTCTTTCGTCCTCTCCTTTTGGAAGAATTGCAGTACCTACTTTTGTATCATTATCACCTATTGCCATTATTCCTGCATAGTTATTCTTTTTAGGATTTATATAACCTTCTGGAACTATAATTCCTTCACTTGAAGTACAACCTATAATAGGGGCAGTGCCTAAAATAGACTTTGCCCCTTTTAAAAATTCTCCTTGATTATATTTATTAGAATTAAACATTATTGCTAATTTTGTTTGTATTAAATCTAAAACTGCCTTTTTTGCACAAGTTTTTCCTGCTACCTTAGAATCATCTTCTGTACACCACGTAACATTTATTTTCATAAAGTTTTCCTCCTAAGTACTTATGCTAAATTTCCCCACTGTTCCTTAATAACATCTTTTTTCCTATCTGTATCATCAATTAGCTCTTGATATTCATTTTCTTTTTCATTAACCTGCTGTAAAAATCCATCTCCCATTGATGCTCTTATTAGTACTCCTGCAAGAATAATCATTATTAAAAGTGTAAATATTAAGGCTACCATGGTAATTCCTTTTTCCATTTTCATAGTTTCCTACATTCTGTCGCAAACTGCGACTTTATTTTAAAATACTTCTTTAATAGCATCTCCAATAATTTTATTTATATCAGCCATTAATTTGCTAAATTCTATTTCGTAGTCAAAATATTCTTTTATATCTTTATTTTCTATAAGTACATTATATAGTTTTGCAACTTTAACTTTCTTATCTTCTTCATCTATTTCTTGATTATTTTGTCTTCTTATTTCCATAAGTTGAACTTCTTGCTTTAACTTTTCAAATTCTTCAATTAGTTCCTTTTTCTTTGGATCTGAAAATAATGTTTCTTTTGACTTTTTAAGCTTTTTAAATTGTTCTGAATTTTTAATTTCTTCTGACAATCTATTTGCTGTATCATATATTTCCATTAAAGTTACCTCCTACTAAAACTTTATGCGTATGCACTACGTTTTCTAAATCTAATTAGATTATTAATCTCACTTTGTGTATTTTTTGCTTTAGTAGTTTTATTTGCTTTTTCTTGAGCCATTTTTTCTAATTGTTTTTGTGCTTCAGTTTGACAAATTGCTTGCTCATAAACATAATGTGTATCTTGTGCAATTTTATTCCAATTGTATAGTTCTTTAACTTTTTTTACAGCATTTTTTGAAATTGTATCACATAGTTTTGCATCAAATAATAGTGATAAAACTGAATCAGCTATTGAATTAGAGTTTCCTGCATAGCTTTTCATTCCTGTATAGCCATGCTCAATTATTTCATTTAATCCTCCAACATCAGATACAACTGTTGGAATTCCTGCAAGCATTGCTTCTAATGCAACTATTCCAAATGGTTCATATGTGCTTGGAAATACTGCAATGTCAGCACATTTATACATTTTTTGTATTTTTTTAGAATCGCAATATCCTGCAAAATAAGTTTTATTTTCAATACCTAAATTTCTTGCTTCTTGCTTTAATTCTTCCATCATTCCGCCCTTGCCACATATAACAAGTTTTGCATCATGATAGTGATTTAATATTTTTGGCATAGCACCAATTAAATTTTGAATTCCTTTTTCATATACTAGTCTGCCTACATAAAGAATAATTTTTTCATTATCCATAGCAAACTGCCTTCTAAAATCATAATCTTTTTCTATTCCTGAAAAATTATTTAGATTAATTCCGTTAGGAATAACATTTATTTTTTCATATGGTAAGCCAAATAATCTTTGTAAATCATTTTTCATAAAATTGCTATTTACTATTACTTCAGTAGATTCATATGTTAGAAGCCATTCTGAATCATTTATGTATCTTTGTACTTCGTCGTGTATTCCACTATTTCTGCCACTTTCTGTAGCATGTATTGTGGTTACAACTGGAATTTTATAAGATTCTTTAAGTGATTTTGTCGCATAAGTAACTAACCAATCATGTGCGTGAATTATGTCAAATTTGCCTTGTTCATTCATTATTTCAGATGCCTTAGATACCATATTAAAGTTTAATTGCATTATCCAATCTATAAAATTGTTTGGATTTATCATATAATTGTCTACTCTGTAAACATCTACTCCTTTGTCACTTTCATAGTATGGCATATTTCCATCTCTATAAGTTATTACTGTTACTTCGTGTCCATCTTTAATTAATCTATGTGATAAATCATGAACAACTCTTGCCATTCCTCCAACTATGCGAGGTGGATATTCCCATGATAGCATTAAAATTTTCATAATTTTAAGCCCCTTTCAAAATTTCTTTAGTAATTAATTATTCTTGTTTAGTTACTATTTCACTTAAATAATATTTTATACATAATTTTTTTAATTGTAAATAGAAAATTAATTTTTTTTCGTATTTTTTGTAAATTTTTAACTTATATTTTTTTGTAAAAATTTTTCATCTTTTTTCGCTATATTTTTTTATTTTTTTTCATTTTTCTATTGTAAAAAAAAATACTTTGATATATTATATAGTGTATAGGTTTATTTCTTATATCATAGAAGTTTGTCAAATTTTTAACTCTAAAATTATAAATTCAAATTTTCTACAAAGGAGGAAATGATGGCTCGTAAAACTAAAGAAGAACAAGAATTAGATAAAAAAGTACCAGTTAAAAAAGCTAGTAGTAAAAAAGCTACTACAAAAGCCACTTCTAAAGTGTCTAAAGCTAAAAAATCTGATGCTAAAAAGGCTGATGTTAAAAAGCCAGTTTCAAAAACAACAACTACTAAAAAAGCTGTTTCAAAGAAGACTGCATCAAAAGTAGATACTGCTAAAGAACCTGTTGCAAAAGAAACTATAACAAAGAAGGCTGATAAAAAAGTTTCTACTACGAAAAAAGCTACTTCAAAGAAAACTGCATCAAAAACAGTAGATAAAAAAATTGAGACTAAAAAAGAAACTAATTCTAAAAAAGTCGTTAAAGAAAAAACAACCTCTAAAAAAAGTTCTCCAAAAGCCAAGACAACTTCAAAGACAAAAAAAACAACTAAGAAAGCACCTTCAAAAGCTTCTGCAAAGATTATACCTATTGATCCACTAGAATATTATGATTTACCTTATAGATATAATCAAACAGTTGTAAAAGTTTTAGCTCAAAATCCTAATACACTATTTGTTTATTGGGATATTTCCGATGAAGATAGAAATAATTTTGAAAATAAATATGGGAAAGACTTTTTCTACAAGACTAGACCTGTTTTAGTTATTCACAACTTAACTGATAATTATACTTTTGAAATAGATATAAATGATTTCGCAAATAATTGGTACGTTAATGTTAATGATACCAAATGTAAATATATTGTTGAACTTGGAAGAAGACCTAACTATTTTGAGCCTAGTGCAATTCCAGTAAATTACTTAAATGTAGCGTTTTCTAACACTATAGAAATACCAAATGACCATATTCTTTTCTTTAAAGAAAATGATAGAATTTATTTTAAAAATATAAAAACCAACAAAATTACTGAGAAAGTATTTAAGAAGGAAAACATTAAAAACCTAAAAGGAATTTACAAAAATTATAATCTCTCAGAAGAAAATGATAGATTTGATTTTAAAAATCCATCTTCTCAGAATCCAACATCTACTCTTTTATAGGTTTTCTAACATATATAGAAAACCTATTTTTTTAGCTTATGAAGTTACCATGAAAGGAATTTATTTTTATGAAAAAAAACACAAAAGGATATGTAAGTTTCGTTTTACATGCACACTTACCATATGTACATCATCCAGAAAGTGAAGATTATCTAGAAGAGCAATGGTTATATGAAGCAATTTCAGAATGCTATATACCACTTATTCTTAGTTTTCAAAAACTAGTAGATGAACACGTTAATTTTAGATTTACTATGTCTCTTACTCCTCCGCTTCTTAATATGCTTGATAGTAAATTACTTCAAGATAGATATATCAAATATTTAGAAAAACATATAGAACTTTGTGAAAAAGAGATTGAAAGAACTAAAGATAATGATAGAATTAATAGATTATCTCATTATTATTTTGATAGATATTCAAACGATTTACATATTTTTAGAGATGTATACAACTGTAATTTAATTTCAGCTTTTAAGAAATTCAATGATTTAGGTGTTCTTGAAATTATAGGTTGTGGTGCTACTCACGGTTATTTTCCTATTTTATATGTAAATGAAAAAACTGTCCGTGCTCAAATTGCTTTAGGAGTTCAAACATATAATAAATATTTTTCTAAACCTTTAAAAGGGTTTTGGCTTCCTGAATGTGGATATGTTCCAGAAGCAGACAAATATTTAAGAGAATTTGGAGTTGAATATGTACTAGTTGAAACCCATGGTATTTTATATGCTGATCCTACTCCCCTTTATGGAACTTATGCTCCTATTGTTTCTCCTGATGGAGTTGTTTTCTTTGGTAGAGATTTAGAATCTTCAAGACAAGTATGGAGTTCTATAAATGGTTATCCTGGAGATTTTAATTATAGAGAATTTTATCGTGATATTGGTTATGATGCACCTTACGACTATATTAAACCATATGTTGCTTCAAATGGTGCAAGAGTTTCTACAGGTATAAAATATCACAGAATTACTGGAAAGACTGAAAATAAAGATATTTATGATATTCAATGGGCTTGGGATAGTGTTGAAAAACAAGCAGGACACTTTTTTGATTGTAGATGTAAGCAAATAGATTATTTAGCAAATAATACTGAAAATCCACCTATTATTGTTTGTCCATATGATGCTGAACTTTATGGTCATTGGTGGTATGAAGGTCCTAATTGGCTTTATACCCTTGCTAAAAAAGTTTATTACGATGATTGTAATTTTGAACTTATCACTCCTAGTGAATACATTGATAAATATCCTGATATGCAAATTTCTACCCCTTGCCGTTCAAGTTGGGGTGCCAAAGGATATAGTGAAGTTTGGCTTAATCCATCTAACGATTATATTCATAGACACTTACATACTGCTGGTGATAGAATGTGTGCTTTGGCTAGTAGTTTTCCAAATGAACCTGAAAATTCAATTAAGCGTAGAATATTAAATCAATGTGCTAGAGAACTTGTTTTAGCTCAAAGTAGTGATTGGCTATTTATTATAACTAATGGTACTATGGTTGACTATGCTAAAAAAAGAGTAAAAGACCATATTGGAAGATTTACTAAATTTTATTTATGGCTTACAGAGGACAAAAATCTTATTGAAAATAATAAACTGTCTGAAGATAAATTGAACTTCTTAAAATCTATAGAAGAAAAAGATGCAATATTTCCTGAAATAGATTATACTTTATATTGTTAATAAAAGCAAAACCAACTAGCTTAAATTCGTTGCTAGTTGGTTTATTATTATGCTATTTCTTCGTTATCTACTTTTTCTTTTTTAGCTACTTTCTTCTTTTTCTTTTCTTGTTTATTTTCGTCTATGACAACTTCTGGTTTCTCATTGCCTAAAACTGTTTCCTTATTTATAGAGCATTTTACTATCTTAGGATTAGATGGAATTTCATACATTATATCCCTCATAGTTTCTTCCATAATTGAACGTAATCCTCTTGCTCCAGTTTTTCTTTCTATTGCTTTGTCAACTATTGTTTCCAATGCTTCATTTGAAAATTCTAGTTCAACGCCATCTATGTCAAATAATTTTTTGTATTGCTTTACTAAAGCATTTTTTGGCTTTGTCATTATTTCTATTAAAGCGTTTCTATCTAATTCTCTTAATGTAGCTATTATTGGTAGTCTTCCAACAAATTCTGGAATAAGTCCAAATTTAAGTAAATCTTGTGGCAGTAATTCTTCATACACTCTATATTTATCAATTTCTTTAGTGCTTTGTACATTTGCTCCAAATCCAATTGATTTCTTTCCTATTCTATCTCCTATTATTTTGTCTAGTCCTTCAAAGGCTCCTCCACATATAAATAAAATATTAGATGTGTTAATTTGTATAAATTCTTGATGTGGGTGTTTTCTACCTCCTTGAGGTGGTACTGATGCAACTGTACCTTCTATTATTTTAAGAAGTGCTTGTTGTACTCCTTCACCACTAACATCTCTTGTAATTGATGGATTTTCTGATTTTCTTGAAATCTTATCTATCTCGTCAATGTATACAATTCCTTTCTCAGCTTTTTCTACATTATAGTCTGCTGATTGAATAAGTTTTAGCAAAATGTTTTCTACATCTTCACCAACATATCCCGCTTCAGTTAATGTTGTTGCATCTGCTATTGCAAATGGAACTTTTAAAATTTTTGCAAGTGTTTGAGCTAAATATGTTTTTCCACAACCAGTTGGTCCTAGCAATAATACGTTACTTTTTTGTATTTCAACGTCATTATCTTCTTCTTCATTTCCAATTCTTTTATAATGATTATATACTGCAACTGATAATGTTTTCTTAGCTTCGTCTTGACCTATTACATATTCATCTAAGACTTTTTTTATTTCTTCAGGAGTTGGAAGAGTAGTATCTTCAGCTAAGGTATATGTTTCTTCCTCTTCTTCATATTGGTCAGTTTCTAGTATGTTTTCACAAACCTTTATACATTCATCGCAAATAAACACTCCTACTGGTCCAGCAATTAGTTTTTTTACTGTATCTTGAGTTTTACCACAAAATGAACATCTAATTTTTCTCTCATTTTTAGCCATTTCAAGTCTCCTTTATTGTAACTTATTTTATCTATGTTTTCACATAAATACTTTATTTTCTTTTGTCCATAATTCCATCAATAAGTCCATATTCTAATGCTTCTTCAGCAGTTAAATAATGGTCTCTTTCAGTATCTTTTTCTACCTGTTCTATAGGTTTACCAGTTGTTTCACTTATTATTCTATTAATTCTTTCTCTTGTTTTAAGCATTTGGTCTGCTTGTATTTTTATTTCAGTTGTTTGGCCTGATATTCCTCCACCTTGACCACTAATTAATGGTTGGTGAATTAATATTTCAGCATTTGGAGTTGCAAATCTTCTTCCTTTTGTTCCTGATGTTAAAAGAAGTGCACCCATACTAGCAGCCATTCCTATGCAAATAGTAGTTACTGGACATTTTATATAGTTTATAGTGTCTATTATTCCTAGTCCATCTGTAACAGAACCTCCTGGTGAATTTATATATAAAGATATTTCTTTATCTGGGTCTTCTGACTCCAAAAATAATAATTGTGCTATTACTAAACTAGCTGATGTTGGATTAACATCTTCACTTAAAAATATTATTCTATCCTTTAAAAGTCTTGAGAATATATCAAAAGACCTTTCTCCCTTTGATGTTTGCTCTATTACATAAGGTACTAAACTATCATTAAATTCTTTCATATATTTATCTTCCTTTCCTATTATATTGTTTAAGCTAATATTTTTTGCACGTCTTTTTTGTTCTTGTTAGTTTGTTTTTTACAATATAATATAAGTAATTATATATTGTTTTTAATAATATATCAACTATTTTTTATAAAAATTTACCTTTGAATTTAGTTTAACTTTTCACTTAACTTATGAATTAATTTAACTTTTCAATTGACGCTTGGATTTGGTTTAACATTTCACTTGATGCTTTTGTATTTTAAGTTAAAATACAAAAAGTTAGGAACTCTAAAACGATTATTCCCAACTTTTTCTTTTTTAAACTTTAATTTTTAATTATGCAAATTGTTATTATTTTGTCATTTTTGCATTATCTATTATTAATTTAACAGCTTGTTCTGTTTGTGATGTTTCTTCTAAATATGTTTTTAATTGTTCATTTTTCTCTAATTCTTCTACTTTTTTGTTATATTGTTTTGCCATTTCTTCTAGTCTTTCTTTAACATATTTTTCATCTGCTTTTATTTTCTCATCTTCAACAATTTGTCTAATAACTAAACTTGATTTAACATTTTTCTCTGCATCAGGCTTAAATTCTTTTCTTATATCTGTTTCAGTTTTACCAAGCATTTTTAGATATTGTTCCATCTTCATTCCTTGGTATTCAAGTCTTTGGCTAATGTTATCAATCATATTATCTATTTCTAATTCAACCATTCCTTCAGGAATATCTATTTTTGTATTTTTGCATACAGCTTCTACTGCATTATCTTCTAATTCATGTTTTGCTTTATGCTCATTTTCATGTTCCATTTTTTCTTTAATACTCTTTTTTAATTCTTCAAGAGTATCATATTCACTAACATCTTTAGCAAATTCATCATCTAATTTTGGTAATTCTTTTTGTTTTATTTCGTGTAATTTAATATGGAATACTGCATCTTTTCCTGCTAAGTCTTTAGAGTAATAGTCTTTTGGGAAAGTTACATTTATATCTTTTTCTTCATCAATCTTCATTCCTACCAATTGCTCTTCAAATCCAGGAATAAAGGTGTTACTTCCTATTGTAAGTTGTTGTCCTTCTGCTTTTCCGCCTTCAAATGGTACTCCGTCTACAGAACCTTCAAAGTCTATTGTAACTATATCTTCATTTTTAGCAGGTCTATTATCTACTGATACCATTCTTGCATTGTGTTCTGCCATATGATTTAATTCATGTTCAATGTCTTTATCAGTTACTTTATATTCTATCTTTTTTAGTTCAATTCCTTTATATTTTCCAAGTTTAACTTCTGGTCTTGTTGAAACTATTGCAGTAAAAATTAGTTCTTTTCCTTTTTCCATTTGAACTATATCAATTTTTGGTTTGCTTACTACATCTAATTTAATCTTTTTAACTTCTTCGTCAAAAACAGTTGGTACTAAATTATTGAAAGCATCTTCATAAAATATATTTGCTCCATAATATCTTTCTACCATTTTAAATGGTGCTTTTCCTTTTCTGAATCCTGGAATATTAAAGTATTTGGCACTTTGCTTAAATACTTCCATTATTGATTCATCAAATTTTTCTGCTTCAACTGTAAATGTTAATTTTACTTCATTTTTATTTTCTGTTTTTTCTTGTTTTACACTCATTTTTCTAATTACCTTTCTTTTCTCTTTTTAAACGCCTTTATATTATATCACATTTTTTTTATAAATCAAGTATTTAAGGGGATTTTTATATTAGGATAAGTAAAAAAACTCCTTCTTAAAGATTTAATCTTTAAAAAGAAGTTTTGTGAGAACTCTCTTCATTCTTAATAAATTTTTTTATCGCATATATAAGCTTACCTATTTCTATTCTGCTATCATCTAATCTACCTAAAAATCCTATTCTCAAACGTCTTTTTGTTCTATTACATTTTCTAATTAGTTTATTTGCTTCTTTCCGATTTTCGCTTAATTTAAGATTTTTCTTGATTTCATCTATTATACTGATTACATCTGTGTAGTAAAATTCTCTTTCTAACATAATAACAGCTAACTTTAACTCTTGAATACTCGTTCTCACATAGGGGTTATTGTCATTGTAGCAAAGCCTTTTCATGATGCCCTCCCTATCCTTATATATTTAAAAAGCAGACTTTTTAATATATAAGAGGTAACTAATGTTAATGTTACTAATATAACATATTACGACTTTTTTTTCAAGGTTTAAATTCTTTACTGCAAATATTTATTTTTAATACTTATATCCTAGATTACTATGTATTTCTTTATGACAGTTTGAACACACTAGCATACATTTAAGTGCTTCTGATTTATATTCTTTCCATGACATTGTATTACCAGAACCTAATTTAAATTCTTTCTGATTTGGATTTTTATGATGAAATTCAAGAGCATCTATACATTTATCGTATCCGCAAATACAACATTTTCCACCCATTAATTTTATTGCTTGTAATTTCATACTTCTTCTTAATATTGTTTTTTGATGCTTTCTAGTTTCATTATCAACTCTAGTTGACTCTCCACTACATTCATAACAATATATTCTTGATTTTGAATATGTTTCAAATTCTTTTTCACATATTTCACATTTTTTCTTCATTAAATCACCAATACAATTTTATCATTTTTAGTGATCTACAACAAGTACTTTTTATAAAATTTAAAATTTTACATAAAAAAAGTCCAGTAAAGCTGGACTTTTTTGGCTCCTCGTGTTGGGCTTGAACCAACGACCTATCGGTTACTGCACTACACTAATTTTCATTAGCACTACTAAGAGTTTGTAGTCTGGACTTTCTCTTTACCATATCTTTCGACTTAGGTAGGTAGTGTAAAGTCTCTACACACGGTATTA
>CANQLM010000044.1 GCA_947624735.1 uncultured Clostridia bacterium
AATATGGGACTCGAACCCATGGTCTCCAGTGCCACAAACTGGCGCGTTAACCAACTACGCTAAATCCACCATATTCAGTTTGCAAACATAATATATATTTTACCCCATTTTCTTCTACTTGTCAACTGAATTTACTAAAATTTTCGTCATTTGGATTTTTATTATTAATCTTCTCTTGCCCAAATAACATGTCTTGAATTTACGTCATCTGTACAAGTTGTAAGTGATATTTCTCTTTTTCCGGCAGTATCTCTAGTAGCATATTCAAAATCACTAGAAGATGTATTATATAAATGATATACTGTATATTTTATTCGTGCTCCCTCTAAGTCTGTTATATACACTAAGTCTCCAATTTTTACATTCTTAAGATTTGAGAAAAATGTTCCATTTCTATAATTATGTCCTGCTATTACAGTATTTCCAATTTTATTAAGTCCTACACCATATAAGACTCCAACAGATACTTTCATTGATTTATCTGATGCCCTATCTAATACAGGATAATTAACTTTTATTGATGGAATTTCTATTTTGCCTAGAACTGCAAATCCTTTATAAGTTTGTTTTGCAACTCTATTTGGTCCACCTGTTGTATTTGAAGTTTCTATCTCATTTACATCAATATTAAGTGAAACATTTTCTACTATATCATTGGTTTCTACTCTATTTCTAATATTTAATCTATTTCCAAATTGTTCATCTAAATATTCATTTGCATCAGAGTTTATATAATACCTTTGAATCATATCATATCCCCAAAATCCAAGTATTATAAAAATCGCTACAACGACAATAATTAACACAACTGTTAATATTTTATTATATTTTTTCTTTTCCATTTTCTTCTCCTATATGTTATTAATTATAACACATTTTTATCTAGTTTCAAGTTTTCTTCCACCTATAACGTGAAAGTGTAAGTGCTTAACTGCCTGTCCACCGTTTTCTCCTATATTTGTTACAACTCTATAACCACTTTCTTCAATATTTTGGTCTTTTGCTATTTGTTTAATTACTTTAAACATTTTTGCAAGTAACTCATCATCATTAAACTCAACTAAACTTTTTATATGAGTTTTTGGAATTACTAAAATGTGAACAGGTGCTATTGGATTTATGTCTTTAAATGCTAATATTTCGCTATCTTCATATACTTTTTCTGAAGGAATTTCTCCTTTTACTATTTTACAAAATACACAATCATCCATTTTTATTTTACCTTTCTTAATATTTTATTCTAGTATCGCCTTTATTCTTCTTACTCCGCTTGAACTTGCTTCTTCTTTTATAATTTTGAAATGTCCTAGTTCTCCTGTATGTTTTACATGTGGTCCTCCACATAATTCTTTTGAAATAGTTCCTATTGAATATACTGTTACTTCGTCAGGATATTTTTCAATGAACATACATTCTGCTCCAGATTTGATAGCATCTTCTTTTTTCATCGTCTCTACTGTAACTTGCAGGTCTTCGCTAATCCATTTATTAACTAAATCTTCTGCTTCTTTCTTTTCATCATCAGTTAATTTATGGTCACAACTAAAGTCAAATCTCATTCTTTCCGCTGTAATGTTTGAACCTTTT
Source organism: uncultured Clostridia bacterium (assembly GCA_947624735.1). Taxonomy (GTDB): domain Bacteria; phylum Bacillota; class Clostridia; order TANB77; family CAG-508; genus CAG-793. Next base: position 1,588 of record CANQLM010000044.1, read on the forward strand.
TGATGAACATCTTTATTTATTACTTCTTTTAATGCAGCATTTAAAAGGTGTGTTGCAGTATGATATTTTATTTCCATTTCACCTGTTCCAGCTAATCCACCTTTAAATTTTTGCTCACTTCCTAGTCTTGATTTATCTTGGTGTTCTTTAAACAATTTATCAACTTCATCCATATTAACTTTTAGTCCATTTTCTTCTGCTAAATCTCTTGTTACTTCTGGTGGGAATCCATATGTTTCATATAGTTTAAAGATGTCTTCACCCTTAATTGTGTCTTTTCCTTCATTTTTAATTCTAGTTATAACTTTGCTAAATTCTCTTTCTCCACGCATTAATGTCTTCATAAATTTATCTTTTTCATTAATTATAACTTCTTTTATTTCTGATTTCTTTTGAGAAAGTTCTGGATATAGTTCTTTTAGAGTTTCTATATTTAAATCAATAATATTTCCTAATTCATTTAGATCTATTTCTAATTTATTTAGATGTCTTGTCATTCTACGAATTAATCTTCTTAAAATATATCCTCTATCTATATTAGATGGTCTTCCTCCATCAGATACAATCATTATGCTTGCTCTTAAATGTTCTGCTACTATTCTTCTACTTGCTATATCATCTTTTTTAGCTAGGCCTTGTAGCTTATCCATTATAGGCTTAAATATTTCAGTATCAAAAGGTGTTTCTTTTCCTTCTAAAAGCATTGTCATTCTTTCTAAACCTAGGCCTGTATCAACATTTTTTTGAGAAAGTTTTGTATATTTTCCATCTTTTTTTAGATATTCCATAAAAACATTGTTCCAGATTTCAACATATTTTCCACAGTTGCAAGAAGGCTGGCAATCTGGTGAACAAGGTGGTTTTCCTGTATCATAAAACATTTCTGTATCTGGTCCACAAGGTCCTTCTTCTCCTGCAATCCACCAGTTGTCATCTTTGCCATAGTAATAAATTCTTTCCTCTGGTATTCCTGCTTTTTTCCAACATTCTGCAGTTAGTGTATCTCTTGGACAGTCCTCATCTCCTGCGAAACATGTTACTGATATTTTTTCGCTTGGAATTCCTAACTCTTTTGTCAAGAATTCATAACTCATTGATATTGATTCTTCTTTAAAGTAATCTCCTAATGACCAGTTTCCAAGCATTTCAAAATAAGTAAGATGTCGATTGTCTCCTACTTCATCTATATCATTTGTTCTTAAACATTTTTGAAAATCAGTAAGTCTTGTTCCTTCTGGATGTTTTTGCCCTAAAAGATAAGGTACTAATGGTTGCATTCCAGCTGTTGTAAAAAGCACAGATGGATCATTCTCTGGAATAAGTGGTGCACTTGGAATAACTTTGTGATTATGTTGTTTAAAAAAATTTAAGTATTTGTTTCTTATTTCTATTGCTTTCATTAAAATCTCCTTTTGTTTGCCATTTTTTATTATTTCATAAAATCCTATTTTATTCAATGGTTTTTATATGTCAATATTATAACATTTGTATTATAGCACGAATCTTTTATTATGTAAATATCTTGTTATATGCTAAACTACATATAAAATAATTGCTAAGAGTTGAAGTAATGTAGCTAAAACTACGCATAAGTGAAACATTGAATGCATATATTTTTTAGTTCTTCCTATTCCATAAAGAATAGTTCCTAAAGTATAGACAATGCCACCTGCTAGTATTAGTAACATTCCTGTTATTCCAACTGATTCTATAAGCACATCCATTCTAAATACTATTAACCATCCCATAGCTAAATAGCAAATCATAGAAAAGACTTTAAATTGTTTTAGGTCTATTGCATTCAACACTATACCAATAATCGCTAAAATCCAAACTATTGCAAACATTATCCACGCACATACAGGATCAACGCTTCTAATTGGATTAAGTAATATTGGTGTATATGTTCCAGCAATTAGCACAAATATTGTGCAATGGTCCATAACTTGCATAACTTTTTTTGCTTTTAGTTTTGGACTTAAACCATGATATATGCTTGACATAGTATATAAGAATATCATAGAAATTCCATAAATTATACTGCCTATTATTGAGTAGGCATTTTTATGAATTATAGAGATTACAATGCAAATTATCATTCCTATAATACCTAAAGAGCCACCAACAATATGCGTTACCATATTAAAGATTTCTTCACCTTTTGTATATACAGGTAATTTTCTATCATTTAATTTTGTTCTTGGCATTTTTTCTCCTACCTTTATAGCTTTAAAACTATAAATCACTTTCTTAATTAATTTCTAATTTTCCAATCAGTTCTAAGCCATCTACATCTGTTATTTTTACATCTAAAATTTTATTTTCTAGATTCTCTTTTGTTTTTACTTTTACTGTTATGTAATTAGATGTATGGCCTTTGAAGTATCCGTCTTTATCAATTTCTTCAAATAATACTTTTAAGCTTTTTCCTAGTTCATTTTTATTAAATTCTATTTGATTTTCATTAGATAATTTTATTAATTTTTGGCTTCTCAATTCCTTTATACTTCCATCAACTTGTCCATCCATTTTTTCAGCAACTGTACCTTTTTTAGGCGAATATTTGAAAATATGCATTTTATAGAATTTTATTTTTTGTAAAAATTTATATGTACTTTCAAATTCCTCATCTGTTTCATTTGGGAAACCAACTATAATGTCTGTCGTTAATGCTACATCATTAAAATTGTTTCTAATTAGATTTACTGAATTTTCAAACTCTTCTACTGTGTATCTTCTATTCATTCTATTTAATGTTTCATTACATCCACTTTGTAGAGATAGATGAAAATGATTACATATTTTTTCTAATTTTGAAAGTCTTTTTATAAATTCTTGTGTAATTAATTTTGGTTCAATAGAACCTAACCTTATTCTTTTAATTTCATTTATTTTATTAAGTTGTTCTAATAACTCTATTAATCTAAATCCTCCTGTTGCTAAATCATCTTTGGGATTAAATTCTATATAATTTTCATCATAACCAAACTTTTTTCTGTACAAATTTGTTTTTTCTTTTGTAAAATCTTTTCCATAAGATGCTATGTGGATTCCTGTAAGTACAACTTCCTGTATTCCATTTTTAGAAATTTGCTTAATTTCTTCTATAATATTTTCTGGATTTCTACTTCTTACTTTTCCTCTAGCATAAGGAATTATACAATATGTGCAAAACCTATCACATCCATCTTGTATTTTTATAACTGCCCTATTTTCTTCAGTAAATGTAGTTTTTCCAAATTCTTCGTACTCATTTTGATGCATTACATCTGATACTATTTGCTTTGTTTTTTGCTCATTATTTTTCTCTTTTATATATTTTTCTATTAATTCTACTATATTATTTTTTTCATTTATTCCAAGTATTAAATCTACTTCTTTTATTTTTGATATATCATCTTTAGCAACTTGTGCATAACATCCAGATGCAACAACTATAGCATCTGGATTAAGTGCTTTTGCTCTTCTTAGCATTTGCCTTGATTTTCTTTCGGCAATGTTAGTTACACTACAAGTATTTACTATATAAATATCTGCTTTTTCATCTTTTGCAATTTCATAGCCCTTGTTTATAAAACTTTGCTCCATTGCATTTGTTTCATATTGATTAGTTTTACACCCTAGGCTTATAAAGTGCACCTTCATTTTATACTACCTTTCTTTTTGCATAATTAGTTCATTTATTATCACATATTTTTTTCCAGTCAATTATACATTAATTGTAGCTATTTTTCAACTTGACTTATTATTCAATTAAAATATTGTAAATTCGGCAGTGGCGCGTAGCTACAAAACTAATTCATTTTCTATTTTTAATATTCTATTATACTTTGCTAATCTTTCACTTCTACAAGGTGCTCCCATTTTAACTTGCATTGCATTTATTGCTACTGCCAAATCTGCTATAAATGTGTCCTCTGTTTCTCCAGACCTATGAGATATTATGGTTTTATATCCATTACGTCTTGCAAGTTTTATAGTGTCTAATGTTTCTGTCAAGGTTCCAATTTGATTTGGTTTTATTAGAATTGAATTAGCAACTTTATTTTTTATGCCTTTTTCTAATCTTTCCTTATTTGTTACAAATAAATCGTCACCTACTAAGTCCACTTTTTTTCCTATTTTACTTGTTAGTTCTTTCCAGTCTTTCCAGTCTTCTTCTGCGAGTCCATCTTCAATTGACATTATCGGATATTTTTCTGTTAATTTAATTAAGTAATCAATCATTTCATCTTTTGTCTTGTATTCATCTGTTTTCCAAAAATAGTAGCCTTCTTTTTCAATCTTTTTGCCCGCTTCTCTCATTTCTGAACTTGCAATATCTAATGCAATTTTAACTTTCTTTTCATTTAATCCTGCCATATCAATCGCATCTAATAAAATTTTTATAGCTTCTTCATCATTTTCTAAATCTGGAGCAAAGCCTCCTTCATCTCCAACTGCAACTGATAGTCCTTTGCTCTTAAGAATTTCTTTTAGTACTTGGTATATCTCTACTCCCATTTGCATACATTCTTTGAAATTGTCTGCTCCAACAGGAACTATCATAAACTCTTGAATATTTAAATTGTTGCTTGAGTGTTTTCCTCCATTTAATACATTAAACATCGGTATTGGTATAGTGTTGCCAGATATTCCGCCAATGTACTTATAAAGCGGTAGGTTTAAGCTATTGCTTGCTGCTCTTGCTACTGCTAAAGATGTTCCTAATATTGCATTTGCTCCAAGCTTAGATTTATTTTGGGTTCCGTCTAATTTAATCATTTTTTCATCAATAAGAGTTTGATTATATGCATTTTCTCCAATAATACTTTTAGCTATTTTTCTGTTTACATTGTCAACGGCTTTTGTTACACCTAGACCATTAAATTCTGTAAAGTCAGCATCTCTTAGTTCTACTGCTTCAAATGAGCCAGTAGATGCTCCTGATGGAACCATACTAGAGCCAGTGCTTCCATCTTCTAAGCTAACTGTTACTTCAATAGTTGGATTTCCTCTTGAATCAAATATTTGACTTGCAAATAAACTTTTTATTGGCATTTCTTTCATAAAATTTTCATTCCTTTCTACTTTAATGATTTTATAAAATTATTGCCAATAAAAATAATCTTTATACTTTTACCATTTTTGAACTTCAATATTTATTCTATTACTTCTTGTTTGTCCCAATATATTAGAAATTGTAAATCTGCCTTTTCCTCTAATTGTAATAATATCTCCTTCTTCAACTTGTTTTGTATTTCTTAATTCTTCTTTAAAATTAACAAATACTCTTTCTTGGTTTAATAAGTTATTTGCCTCACTCCTAGATACTCTTGCTATTTCTCCAACAATAGCATCTAACCTCATTGAAGGCACATTTATTTTTAAAATTTGCTTTTCTTTTTCTATGTAGTTTATTTCTTCTAATTTTATTGTTTCTACTTTGGCTTTTTGAAACCTTGTAAGACTTGTTAAATTAGACATTAAAAATTTTTCAATTTCTTTTGAAATAATTATGTCTGCACCGGTTTTCTCTAACAATGATGTCTCCAATTTTTTCTCGTTTAACTCCTAACTTCATCATTGCACCCAAATAAGTTTTATGTTCATAGCTCTCACTTAACTCTTTTGGAAGTGTTACTCTTAAAGCAGACATAATTTGATTATATATTTTCTCTTCTAAATATGTATTAGGAAACAAAACTAGCATTGTTCTTTCTGCCTGCTTAAAGCCTCCGAAAAATTGATAATTTTCTTCTTTTCTTTTTACAAGAGTTTCTTCTACTATTCTTTTTTGGGATAAATCAAGAAAATCAGTATTTGCAAATCTATTTTTAGAGTCTCTTATTTTTAACTTGTCCAAAATTTTTGCTAATAAAAGTTTTTCTTCATCTTTCTGCAACTTGCTTAATTCCACTTGTTTGTTCATTTACATCTCCTCTTTTACCCATCAATACACATGCATATAACATAATTGCTAAGTTTGCTCCTAATATAATTCCAATAAAACATCCTAAACCAAAAATTGCCTTGTCCTCCTTTACTAATTTTATTATTAATTTATTCAATTTTCTTTTATTTATTCATTTTTGTCTTTAGTCTTTATTAATTATATTAAAATTTTTTGCCCAATGTGTATTACAATTCTTTATCATTTGTTAAATTGCCATTTCCTGTGATAGGAATCTTATCGCCTAAAAAAGTTGGTTTCGGCTTAAATAAGCATATTAGAAAATCTTTATTTCGTGCTATAATTTCTCTTGCATTTCTTACTAATTGACCTGCATACTCTCTTGGATTTGCCTTAACTCCATAGCTTTCTATTCCAAGTGAATCTGCTATATAAAGTGCTCTATATAAATGATATTCTTGAGTTACAATTATTATTTTTTTTGCTTCAAATATTTCTTTAGCGCGATAAAGACTATCATAAGTTGAAAGTCCTGCGTGGTCCATAAAAATGTCTTCAGAATTTATTCCTTTATCCATTGCAAATTTTTTCATTACATTTACTTCATCGTAATTTGCTTTGCTATGGTCTCCACTCATTAAGATTTTGTTTGATGCTCCTATATTATATAGATTTATTCCTTCTAGCAATCTATCTTCTAACATTGGCGAGGGTTTATCTCCCCAAACGCCTGCTCCTAAAATCAAGATACAATCTGCATTTTTATTTTTTGCTTCTTCGCTTGTAATTATTTTACTTTTTGTTTTTGATACTACAAATAAATTTATTGAAAATAAAACAATTAAGAATATTATTATAATTGCTACCATAATTATTACTATTTTATGCAATTTTTTCATTTTTACTACATCTATAACAAAAAATTTGTTATGTTCCTTTCTTTTTTCTAATTATACTAAATATTTGAGTTGTCTTCAATATAACTTAACCTAAAAAAAATAAATATGGAAAAATTTTTTTAAATCCCCCATATTTATATATCCTCAAAATATTTTATGACATTATTATATATTATTTTCCATTATTTGTCAATAGTTTTTTTATATTTTTTTATTTTTATAAATATTAATCCTAAAATTACTAATATTATCAAGGAAATTGATGCTATACCAATTTTTGCATTATAGTTTTCTTTTTTAATTATATCTGTTTCTACTGATATTTCATTAATATAATTTTCTTTTTCTGTTTCATACGAAAATATGCTATCTGTATTATTTTCTTTTGACAAAGTAGCTGTTTCTTGGTCTTGATTATAATTATTTTTGTCTTCTGTTTTTGAATATTCTTGGTCATAATCTTCTTTGATATTTTCTTCTTGCTGTGGGATTTTATCAAGACTTTTTTTATTCTTTTCAAAAAGATTTAATCCTACTCCAATAGCAATTATGCAAATTGTTATATTGCTTATCAATATTTTTAGTTTGTCTACTGCTTTGTAATAATGCCATTGAATTGTACCTATTGGAATGCTAAGTAGTTTTGATATTTCTTTAAATGAAAGTCCTCCTAATATTTTAAGTGAAACTATTTCTTTTTCTATTTCTGGAAGATTTTCAATTATTCTATTATACTTATCCTTGCTTATTATTTCTTCTATGTCTTCATTATCATCTGAAATTTTATACATATCATCTATATTTTCTGCATTTTTTATTTTTCTTAAATATGTAATTGATTCATTTTTAGTTACTGTATATAACCATGATACTTCCTTTTTGGTAGGAAATTTGTCAGATGATAGTTTGTATATTTTTGCAAAAACTTCTTGAGTAACATCCTCACTATTTTCATAGTTTTTTAGAACAGAAAATGATATTTTAAATACTAATTTATAATATTTGTTATAAAATTCTTCAAATACATTTTCGATATTTTCGCCTAAAATTTTTTTACTTTTTATATTTTCTAAAATTTCATTAATATTTGTTTCTTTCATAATTTATTCCTAATTAATTTCTTATATTATAACACATTATATATCTTTTGACGAAACTAATTAGTTGTTTTGTTGGTTATTTTTTGAAATTATATAAAAGTAATTTATATTGTTGAAGCCAATACTATGTATAGGCATTTAGGTTTAGATCCAACATTTCCTATGTTTGACTTACATTATGCAATCATAATCTATATTATAATTTTATTTTAAAATTTCCATCAATTTGTTCTTCTAATTGTACATTAGTCAATAAACAAATTACCGGTCTAATCCCTACTTCGTTTAAAGAATCATATGTATTATATCCAATTCCTCCACTATAATTTGCATGTAGAATAGCTGTTGGATCTTTGGAAGATGGACTAGCTAATCTCATTCCCTTTGCTTTTTGATCATCTAATATTACAAAAGTTGTATCTAATGTATCAAGCATATCAGCAATATTATCTTCCCATACTATACCATCTTTGCTGATTTCATATCCATACTTGTTATCTTTAACTCTTGTTAAATAGTTTGTTCCATATTTTGCATTATATGCATTAAATAATAATTCTATTGATGGACTACCTACTATATATTCTATTTTATCACTATTGGAACCTATAAATTTATTTTTCCATATTTCCGTATCTAACATATATGCTATTGCTTGAAGATTTGAATTTTTATTTTCATTATAATATTCTTTTGCTTCAAAGTCCGCATTTAATTTTTTTCCTACTTCTGATATTGGAATACGTTTTGTATCTTCATCATATGGATATCCTTCAATTACTCCTGAAAACTCAGATTTATATTCACCTTGTAAATCTGGTTTTATTTTATATGTTATATCATTTACTTTTTTTTCTGGATAATCAGTTAATTCTATATAATCTGTTGATATTAAATATATGTTTTTATCTACATATAGTATTTGCCAATCATACTTTTCTATTATATCTCCTTTTAATCCTCCTACTTTCTTTCCTATTACTGAATTTTTTCCATTTAATCTTTCTTTTAATGTATTTGCTGTTTCTATCTTTTCTTCTTTATTTAATTCTGTTATAGTTTTATCAACTTCCTCTAGCAATTTACTCTCATTTTCTGATGAATTTTCATATATCCTTGTTGCACCTTTTGCTCTCTTAAATAATCCGTTCTCTGATAATGCTATATTTATTGTTACTCCTGCCAATATTAGCATTATTACTATGGTTACTACTAACGCTACTAGTGTTATTCCCTTTTCTTTTAAACTCTTCATTTGATTTTTGTATAATCCAATTATTAAGTTATCATATAAATGATTGGATTATTTCTCCTTTCTTTTTCTTGTTTCTTTTGTCTTTCATATCAACTAATTTTTATTAAAGTAAACCTTGCAAAAATATTATGTTAATTTTATTAATGAAAAAACTTAATAAAAATTACGATATTAAAAATATATCATAATATCAATCTCTTAGCAAGAATTTATAAATAAAATTATATTACATTTTTATAAAAAAACGAAAAGTAATAATATTACAACTTATGCTTTAAATAGTATATTTGAAAGATTACTACTTTTTTATTAAGTTTTTTCATTAATAATAT
>CANQLM010000045.1 GCA_947624735.1 uncultured Clostridia bacterium
CTTGTTACTAACCTTGTTCCTGATGATAATACTTCAGCTCTATGATTCTTTAATGTTTGATTATTATTACTTAATACTGATTCATTTCCTGCTGAGTAACTCTTCTCATCTTCTCTATATGAGTAAACATCCTTTGCATCTGATATTGCAGGAATATTACTTTGTGTAATACTATAATTATACATTGCTGATTTATCATTAGCATCATTTCTATTATAGTTTTGTAAACTTGTATTTACATATCCTACTACACCATTTCCTAATGAAGTACCATCTTTACTAATATATGAATTATAGTTTACATCTGCATTTTGATTTACTCCTCTTTGATATGTTGTAGATTTATAGTCTTGTCCTGTATATGATTTAGCATTAAGTCCACTTGTTCCTAAAATACCTTCACTTTCTGCACCTTTAACAAAGTTTTGTTTTTGTTCATCTGGTAAACTATTTAATGCTGTTTGTACTTCATCTGTACCATTTGTTAATACTGTTTGAGTTGTATCTCCATATATAAATCTTATGAAGAAATCTCCTGGTGGAAGTGATTCGAATTTATAAATTCCTTGTCCTTCTGGTAAGCTACTTGGTTCTACTTTAAATATTCCTTGTCCTGATAATATTACTTTTGATTTATTTGAACCACTATAATATCTTGATGTATCTGTTGAAGTTATTGTCCAATTGTTTCCGTCTTTACCATATTCAACAGTAGACCATATATGTTCATTTATATAATTTCCTGTAGCAAATCCTTCATTATCAACTTCTTGTACTAATTCTACTAATTGTACTGTTACTCCATTGACCTTTTTATCTCTGTTTCCTTCAAAGTCTACATCGTCTGGATTATATACACCGTTTCCTATTACTGCTTTATCTGATACTTCTGTTCTTGCATCTTCAAATACATATCCTGCAAAACTTCTTGTTACATCTTTTGGATTATTTGGATCATCTGGATTGTTTGGATCTCCTGGGTTATCTGGATTGTCTGGATCATCTGGATCATTTGGATTGCCTGGATTATCATTATTTGGATCTATTACTACTTTTAAGTTTGGTGATTTGTCTGTATCATCCTCTAATCTATTTTCCCATGGATTTTCTGATGATTTAATGTTACCATTTTCATCTATATCAGGTGAATATGGATTTCCATTTTCATCTATTCCTCCCTTTAGACTTCCTGGTGTTGAATCTACATCTACTACTCCATATTTTTCAAATTCTTTATTTCCGTATTCATCTTCTTTTTGAATATATGTAGAGTATCCATTTAATTCAACTATATTTCTTTTACCAAGTTTTTCTCTAATTGTTTCTGCTCCTGATAAAAGGTCTTCTATTTCTTGGTCTAGTTTTATTTTTCCTGAATCATCATTTTGTACTTTATATGTTAAATATGCATAAGTTATTTCTCCTGGTGCTAATAATGTATTATTCATATTTCCTTCAGTTACTGACCTAATATTAGTTAAGTATAATGATTCATATCCATATAATCCATTGATATTATAACTATCTCTATAATATCCTTCCATTGAGCCATATTTATCTACATATGTTGATTCATTTCTTACATATAAATCATAAAATTTATTTCCTTCACTGTCACCAATATATGTGTTATTTCTTATAATTGTACTATCTGGTAAGTCTAATATTGTTAATAGTTGTTCACTATCATAATAGTCTACTATTTCGTCTACACTTGCCCATACATTTTGTGATTGATTTTTTATTGCTATCTTATATGTTATAAACATTTGTAAGTTTCTATTATCTGTACTTCCAATGTCTGAACCATCATATAAGTACTCTGATTTACGTACTACTCTTTGGTATGTATTTTGTCCATTGTAATTTCCATTTACTGCTCTTTGAGCTGCATCTGAACCTCCTGAAAACTCATATGTTCCTTGATCATTTGTAAACCATACTCCTTGTGAATCTAAAGTTGAGTCTTTTGTATCATAGAAATATTCTTGTTTCTTTCCATTTACTAATACTGTTGTTTTATATACATCTTTAGATTGCCATATATCTACATTATATCTTAGCATTAGTCCAAAGTCTACGTCTCTGCTTTGGTCTCTATTTTGTTTATATAAGTATGGATGATTTGGTAATCCATATCTTTCTGTTGTGCTTAAATTGTTTATATCTAATAATGTAAATTGATTTTGTTCAGGGTATGATGTTGTTGATGCTTGAATTAATGTATCCATTATATATTGCCAAACATAATCTATCTCTTTACTTGCAACTCCTATGTTAGCTAATGCTTGTCTAAATTGTGTTTCTATTTTTGAGTATGAATTATCTACTTTTGTATATGGATTATAATTCTTAGTTGGATCTCCTACTTTGTAGTATGTACGATCCATAGTTTGTGTATTTGTAAAGTCAAAGTTATCTTTATTTGTTGCTAAATCTTTAAATATTTCTAATGCATCATAGTATCTGAATGCTCCTGCATTAGTTCCTACTGTTGCAGATGTTAAGTTATTATATATATTTCCTGCAGTTGAATCATATCTTATGTATTCGCCATTTTCTCTTTCTAGTTTTGTATAAAGTCCATATACTTTTCTCCAAGTTCCATCTATGTTATCTTGTGTATTATCATCTTTGTAATAGTTTTGTGGAGATGATTCTATTTTATCATATAAATCATTGAAATTAGCTCTATCTGCTGGTTCCTCATATCCTGTTGAATATCCATCTGTAAGAGGTCCACTTATAGCTAGTAATGGTGAATATGTTTTGCTTGTATTTCTGTAATTTTCCCTGTAATTAATTGTAAATACTACTTTATAACTTTGATTTGCATCCACGTCTTTAAATGTGAAATTTCCATTGTTATCAGTTGTAGATGTTTGTATTAAACTGTTAGTTGAGCTATTTCTTAATTCAACTGTAATGTTTTCGAAAGATATATTTTGATTTTTATATGTATTCAATTCGTTTGCTGGAATACTATTTAAAATGTTTCCTGTTACATCATATATAGACTTAGAAAATTCATATTTTTTAGTTGTATTTCTATTATTGTTGTCTTTATAAGTTATAGTAAATGTCAATTTATATTTTTTTCTAGGATCTATATCTTTAAATTTGTAATTTCCGTTTGAATCAGTTGGTGCAGTTTTTATCAAAGTATTGTTAGTTGAATCTCTCAGTTCAACAGTAATTTTATCAAAAGATATACCCTGATTTCTATAAGTTGTCAGATCAGTAGAAGGGATATTTTGTAAGATATTTCCTTCCATATCATAAACTGTGTCTTCAAATCTCATACCATCATATGTAAATACCGCTTTATACTTATGCAGAGGGTTCAGCTTTTGGAAGGCATATTGTCCACTACTATTTGTAGTGGTTGTTGCCACCAGAGTATTTTTAGTTGTATCCCATAGTTCAACTTGAATACCAGCCATAGACAGAGACCTGTCAGTTTTATGACCAAGATATTCGCCAATATTTTGAGTTGGCATGTCTTGCCATACATCACCTGCGAAGTACATATTAACAGTTTGTCCACCTAATGCGCTATATTCTGTACTACCTGCACCAGTTACACTGCTAGAAGTTGTAGTTCTTTTCCAAGGAGTTTGTAATACTACTGCTGGTTGTAATTGGTCTGTATCTTCATCTATTATACACTTACCACGACCAATTTCAAATCCACGATTAATTTTATGTCCTAGATACCTATTAACTTCATTTAATAAATTATTATACACACTCCTTAAATTTCCTCTTCTTTCTTCAACAATATATGTGTTATAATCTACTTTGTCTGTAAATATAAATGTAGAATTAGGAACTGAATATGCTACCGCTGACTCACTTGCATGGTCCTCCTTATAATATCTAAGTTCTGCTTCAATTGTATATGGAATAGCAGCTTTGCTTACATATCTATGACTGTAAGACCATTCATATTTTCTACCAAATTCATCCTCATAAGTTGTATTTTGAGGTACTTCTCTATTAGAATCAAAGGTTATCCAATCATCTGTTCCACTTCCAGATGATGCTCCACCTGCTAATTTAAAATATTGTGTATATCTATATTCTTCCGGACTACCTTTTAGAGCTACCCTAAACGTTAATCTTATCTCATCTATAAATTCAAAGAAGATTAGGTTTAGATTGTTTGGATCCGAGTGTATATCCACTCCATTTGCTGCATTAATGAAAAAACCCATTTCAACATTTGCATCTACTCTTACATTTTTAGATGTTATTCCATTGTCACTAAGCCATTTTGCAAAATTTGTTTCTATATCACTTGATACTCTTCCTGCCAAATCATCTGCTGTTTGTGACTCTACCGATAAATCATTTGATGACAAATTGTTTTGTGGCCAATTAAATTGTATTCCATCTCCATAGCCAGAGGAATTTAATTCAGATAAATATATAGGTTTATGCTGTTTATTATCATAGCAAACTGCATTTTGTTGAGTTATAAATGGAAGAAAACGGTTTATTATCAATTTATTATTTCGCCACATATAATATAAGAAATCATAGAGTAAATATGCTCTATCTTCTCCTACACTGTATTTTGCATGTGTAGATCTATATGTATGTGCATATATATTCTCACTCGTTACTACTATCGTTCTTCCTGATGAGTCTGTTGTTGTATATGTTGCTCCAAATTTCTTTGTAAAATTTATTGTTATTTGTGGATTTATTATTTCAACTATTTTTCCATCTACATTTGTTTTATATCTTATATAAAAATCTGAATCAAATCTTGGGAATCCTTCTGGTATTACATTGCCATTTCCATCTACTATCTCTACACTTACTGTTGTTGTTGTTCCATCTTGGAATTTTACTCTTCCTACTATACTTCCTGTACAAAATGTATTTTCTGTTGTTTGTCCTGCATTTTTTCCTACTATTTCATTCCATACTAAATCTCTAATATATGTTCCTTCATTTTTTAAAGTAGTTCCTCCGTTTGCTATATGTATTTGATATGGTCCTACTGTATAGGTTGAGTTATTTTGGTCTATCATAGTTTTTAAACTACCATCATTGTCTGATGTTGTTCCACCTGTTAATCCTAATGATTCATCAGTTCTTAATGCTCTATATACAAAGTTTGCAAATTGATATGCTCTTCCAGGTATTCCTCCTGAATAGCTATAATATCTCTTACTATAATCAATTTTCTCTAAAGGTACACTATTTCCAGTTTCTTCTCTCCATTGATGTGAAGCCCATATAATATTTTGTATGTCAGAATAGCTAGTTGGGTAATAATATTTTGCATAAGCTATACTTTGTGCCATTGCTGTACTTCTACTATAATTATAAGTTGTCTCTTGAAGTGCTTGTGTTACACCACCATCTACTACTACGTCAGAACCTCTTCTTTTTATTATTTCTGAATTGTACGAACCACAATATATGCTACCATTATTAGAATATTGATACATTGTGCTACCATTTGCTCCATTCGCTTCTGAACCTAGTGTAAGGCTTTTACTTGAACCAGTTGCATCTGCATATGCAGCACCTGGTGGATTATTAATACCAACTAGAGGACTATTTTCATTTTTTAGTTCTCTTACACTCGTTTGTACTTTTTTTGATGTGCCAGAAAAGACTACTATACTAGAAATTAATAATAGTATTATTATTCCAATTATTTTTGACCTTTTCTTTTTGAACATTTTTTATTTTCTCCTTTCCTTTGTTGTCTAGTTTTCTCTTCTTTTGCTGTTTCTTATATTGTTGGCATATTTTTTATGTCTTTATTTAGATATTTATATGTAACTGCTCCTACTAGTCCTATTATTGCAAGTATACTTACTGAGATTCCTAATATCTCTATTGCTGTATTTGATGAGTGTGTTATTACTATATCTGCTACTCCTGCACTTATTCCTTCTAATTGTGTGCTTGTTATTTCTTCTATTCCATATTGATTGTATGTCTCTTCTATTTTTGCTTCTGCATGTACAAGTTCTCCATCTTCTACTAAATTATTTTTTATTAATATTAGTTTTAATTCTTGTTTCTCTCCTGATTTTATTAATTTGTTTGCTATACTTGTATTAATTGCATTTCCTTTTTCATCTACATACCAGTCTTGATTTAACTCTGACATAAATGTCATTCCTTCTGGTATATGATTTACTACTCTTGTTACATATCCATCTATGTTTCCTTCATTTGCTACTTCAATTATATATTCAACTACTATTCTTGAGTTCTCTATATCTCTTATTTTTAAGTTTGCATTTTCTGAACTTATTTCATAACTTTCTGTCTTATCTTTATTTATTACATTTATTTTTGATATCTTGTTATTTATTACTATGTTAAAGTTTTCTATATCTACAAGTCCTAAATCAATGTTATAAACGTTTTCGTTATTTACATATATTATATTAGTTGTTGCTTCTCCGGTTTTTGATTGTATAAAATCATTATCTTCACTTTGTGTTAATCCTTCTTCTTGATAATTTGATATTTTATATGCTTCATTATCATAATTTGCCATAATGATATATTGTCCATTTTCTAATCCTTCAAATTTATACTCTCCATTATCATTTGTGTAAATTTCTAAGTCTTTTCCATCTTCTGCTTTTACATATTCTTTCTTATTTACATCATATAATTTCATTGGAATTCCTGGCATTCCTACATAATTTTCGTCTTGTTTTGAGTTTGCATTTTCGTCATACCATACTTTTCCTGATATATTATGAGCATTTGTATTATATTCCTCACTATTTTCTGTTACTACTTCTTCACTTGCTAAAGTTCCTTGTATCTCTTGTTTTATTGTATTTACTGGTAAGTCTATATCATTTACTTTAATTCCTACTGAACTCTCTATTTCTTTTAAACTGTCTAACATATATGGTTTTGCTACAAGTGTTATTCTTATGTTTTCTCCTGCTTGTACCATTTCTGTTATTGCAAAGTTTGCTGGTACATCTTCTACTGTATATCCATTATTTCCATTTATTACTGTATAACTTGTTAATTTTAATTGCTCATCTAATACTTCATATATTGATATTGGAGCTGTCCTTTTTGAACCATTTGTTACATTAATATAATATTCTACTGTATCTGTATCTGACATTCTTCCTACTATATTGCTACTAAATGTTGCTTCAAATCCTTTTGTGTCTATTATTACTTTTTTTACTGTACTTGCTTTTACTTCTTTTTCTTGTCCATCATATGTTGCTCTTGCTGTTACATTTATCTCTTGATTTGGTTCTTCTGAATTTGTTACCTTTGCTGTGAAATTATAAGTTCTTTCTTCTTCTAGTGTTCCTAATTCATATGTTAATTCTCTTGTTTCTTCGTTAAAATTTCCACCTTCATAATTTGTTAATTCTATATATTTTGGTATATTAACTTTTGCTACTACATTATTTAAAGTATCTGTAACTTGTTTATCTATTACTAATGAATAATTAATTTCTTCATCTATTCTTACTTCTTCATTTGCGTCTGTTGTTGACAAATTTAAATCTAATATTCCATTAATTACTTTATTTTCAAATGATGCTGTACTATTTTCTAACATATTTTCTGCTGTAACTTCTGCTCTAAATGTTGTTGAACCATCTTCTAAAGAACTTCCATTTACTTTAACTAAAAATTCAACATCTTTTGTTTCTCCTGGTTCTATTCTTTCTACTTCTGTTGAAAGTTCTATTGAGTTGTCATAATAATTATTATATACTTGAGCATCTTCTAAATATTCTACTATATAAAATATTCCTGCATCTGGTCTTTGAACTGTTACTTTTATATTTTCGGCTGTTTTTCTTCCTGTATTGGTTGCGTGAATTACATATTTTACGAGCCTTCCTTGATTTATTTCATCTCCGGCTTTTATTTCATCTCCTGTATTGTAGTCATATGCTGATATTTGAGTGTTAATTACAGGAATATTTTCTGTTTCAATAGTTAATGCTTTTGATGATATTATATTTTTATTTGATCCATTTTCTGCTTTATTATCATAGTAAACTGCAAATACTGATGTTGCTCTTTTTTCATAATCTAAATTTCTTGGTACTATTATGTCATAATTAAAGTTAATTCTTTGTGCAGGTGTAACTTCTGATTTTGCTACGATTAAATATGATTTTGCTGTTTCTTTATATTCTTGGCTCCATCCGTTTGCTTCATTGTTTAAGTCGTAATTTGCTTCTCCATTTTCTGTATAATATATATCTGCGTCTAAGCCTTCTACTCTTAATTCACTTGCTATTTTTGATGAATAGTTTGCATTTAATTCTGAGTTGCTTCCATCTACTGATTTTGTTCCTTCAGATGGAATTCTTCCTAATATCATAAATCCTGAAACATTTTCTTTTAAGTTGCTTACTGTTATTCCATTTAAGTTTATTTTCTTTTCATCAGAATTTGCTGAAATTGGTAAGCTACTGTCTTCTACTATTGCTGATACATTTTGATTTAATGTTCCTTGATTTGCTAATATAAATCCAGTTGGAGCAACTATTTTTACTGGTACATTTACTTCTTTTACTTCGTTATTAAAATGGTTTGAATATTGTAAGTTTATATTTTCATCTGAGTTTACTGCTAAATTGTCTAATGTTAAGTCTGCTACAATTCTTATAACCGCACCGTCTGTATTTGGTAAAGTTGTATATTGTGTTTGTGTTCCTTCTAATCTTAAGTAAATTGAATTTCCATTTGTTTCAAATTGTGCAGGAACTAACTGTTCTTCATAAAGTAGTTTGGCTTCCTTTAAATTGATTCCTGTTATTTGTCCTGGTAATTTTATTAATAATTCTGGATTTGTATATAATGCATCTGATATATCATTTTTTTCTAAAGTAGCTGTTATTACAACATTTTCATTTGTAACTACTGTTGATAAATTATTTTGGCTTATATTTATAGATGCATTTGATGTTGGTTCAGCTAAAGCTATTTTATTTTCTATGTGGTTATTAGAAATTTGATTATTTTGATAAATACCATAAACATCTATACTATTATCAATCTCATTCATTTTTGCTAATGATTGTTTTGTATATTCCATATCTGGATTTATTATTTTTTCTAAGTTTATTGTAAGGTTTCCTTCTTGCTCTGGTTTACTTGTAATAAATTGTAATCCATAATTATTTATATTTAATTCTAATGTGTCTTTATTTAATGTTCCTAATTCTTGATTATTATTATCTAATACTTTTATTGAACCATTTTCTCCAAGTATCTTTGTTAATTCTTCTTCATTTACAGATACTCTTTTTGTTAATGATGTAGAATTTACATTTTCTTTTATTTGAATTTCGTCTATTAAATCAGTTATTCCTATATTTACTTTATAGTTTGTATTAAATGATGTTTCTAATTTATTATCATTTACTAAATTTGTATATAAATAACCTTTATTTACTGTATTGTCTCCTGATATAGTTGTTTCTAATAGACTTCCTACTTGTTCGCTTACATTAAATGTACTTTCTTCTGCTTTTGTTTCTACTTCTCTTTCTGATGCTAGTTTTGTTTTCATTACTGTTACTGTATCGATATTTTCTTCATCCATTTGAGATTCATATACATAAGTTACTAAATACTCATCATTAGATTCCCAGTTTATAGTTTCTTGTTCATCTTTTATTTTGTTTATAACTAATATTTGATCTTGATATGTATATTCAATGTTTTCACCAGAAACTATTATTTTACTTGGTTCTTTATCTGCAATTTTTGGTACTAACATTTGTATTGTTTTTTCTAATACTGGCATTTTGTTATCTTGTATTCCACTTGTTATTAGAAAACTTACTAATGTTTTATCTTCGTACTTTAAATATCTTTTTAATTCTTGCTTTATATTTGCTTGTATGTTTGCATCCCATGTTAAATTATTTACTACTTGTTTTGAAATATCGCTTTCTTTTCCATCTTTATCTACATAAGTAGCATCTAGTTTAATGGTGCTATCCTTTTTAAAATAGCTTTTTTCCATTTGCTCTGTTTTTTCAAATTCTAATGGTATAGATAAGTTTAATTTTTCTCCACTATTTAATTTCTCTAAGCTAATTTTATTATCCTTAGAGATTGTATAATCTTCATTTTCTATATTTCCAAGTTTATAGTTATTATTTTCTATTGTAATGATTCCGTCTTTAATATAACCATCATTATTAACACTCAAATCTATATCTAAAGCAATTTCGTCATCTATGTTTGCAGTATATGAGTGTTCAGATTTTATTGTGGCATCAAAATTTACATTATCATTTGCTATAACATCTTCAATTTGGTTTGTTGCATATACTAAAGTTGGTATAGTTGTTGTTCCAACTAAGGTAAATGCAATAGCTGTTGATAATAATTTTTTTGATAAATTTTTCATTTTTGCCTCCTTGATTTACATAACAAGCAAAGTTGCTTTTGCTATTTGCTGTCTTAATAGCCTTTTCTAGCCTTTTACTTATTTATATTTAATCAAATCCATACTAAACTAATATAAAATTTTTTTCAATGTATGTTTTTTTTAAATTCCTTATAAGTCTTTACGGAAGCTATTTCTACGCTTTTTTTATTAAGTTTGTATTACAAATTTGTTAAAAAAGGCTGATTTTTTATGATTTTTTGAGGCTCAAATACGTACTTGCGTAAATAATTTTT
>CANQLM010000046.1 GCA_947624735.1 uncultured Clostridia bacterium
ATACCAAATAGAATAGCTTTAATGCTTGATATTTCTCCAAGAGCAGTTGAAAAAGTTGTATATTTTGCATCATATATAGTTACAGATAAAGGAACATCTGGACTTTCTAAATGTCAAATTTTAAACGAAAAAGAATATCGTGAAGCTGAAGAAAAATACGGATATGGAAGTTTCAAAGCAGAAATGGGAGCAGAAGCATTATTAAAGTTACTTTCAGAAATTGACGTAGAAAAATTATCACAAAAACTTACAAAAGAATTAGAAAAAGCTAGTGAGCAAAAGAAAGCAAAAATAATAAAGAGATTAGATACTGTAGATGCATTTAGAGAATCTGGAAACAAACCTGAATGGATGATTATGAATGTTGTACCAGTAATACCACCAGATTTAAGACCAATGGTACAATTAGATGGTGGTAGATTTGCAACATCAGACTTAAATGACTTATATAGAAGAGTAATAAACAGAAATAACAGATTAAAGAGATTATTAGAATTAGGAGCACCTGAAATAATTGTAAGAAATGAAAAACGTATGTTACAAGAATCAGTTGATGCTTTAATTGATAACGGAAGACGTGGAAGACCAGTAACAGGAGCTGGAGGAAGACCTTTAAAATCATTATCAGATATGCTAAAAGGAAAACAAGGAAGATTCCGTCAAAACCTACTTGGAAAACGTGTTGACTATTCTGGACGTTCAGTTATAGTTGTTGGACCAGAACTTAAAATATATCAATGCGGTGTTCCAAAAGAAATGGCAGTAGAACTATTCAAACCATTTGTTATGAAAGAATTAGTTTCAAGAAATTTAGCACATAACATAAAAAATGCAAAAAGAATGGTTGAAAGATTAGACCCAGCAGTTTGGGAAGTTCTTGAAGATGTTATTAAAGACCATCCAGTATTACTAAACCGTGCTCCAACTCTTCATAGACTTGGAATTCAAGCATTTGAGCCAGTTCTAGTTGAAGGTAGAGCAATAAAATTACATCCATTAGTATGTACTGCATTTAACGCAGACTTCGACGGAGACCAAATGGCTATTCACTTACCATTATCACCAGAAGCTCAAGCAGAAGCAAGATATTTAATGCTTTCAACTAATAACCTTCTAAAACCAACAGATGGTGCACCAATTACAGAGCCATCACAAGATATGATTTTAGGAGCTTACTACTTAACAATGGATGTTGAATCAAATCCAGATGATACAGAAGAAGAAATAGATAAAAAGGGAACAAAGGGAGCAGGAAATTATTTTTCTTCACCAGATGAAGCTGAAATGGCTTATGCTAACCATGATTTAGGAGTTCACGCAAAAGTACATGTTAGAATGGCAGAATATGATGAAGAAGGAAAAGAAATTTCTCATGGCTTCATAGAAACAACAGTAGGTAGAATAATCTACAATAAAGGAATACCTCAAGATTTAGGATTCGTAGATAGAACAAATAAAAAGAACAAATTTGAACCAGAAATAAATTTCACAGTTGCTAAAAAACAACTAAAACAAATTATTGATAAATGTATATATGTACATGGTTTAGACAGAACAGCAGAACTTCTAGACTACATTAAATCAACAGGATATAAATACTGTACAACAGCAGGTATGACAGTATCAATAGATGATGTTAAGGTACCAGACGAAAAGAAAGACTTATTATTAAAGGGTGAAAAAGAAGTAGAAAACGTAACAAAACAATATGCACGTGGTCTTATTACAGATAATGAACGTTATAACAACGTAATCAATATTTGGGAAAAGACAACAGACGAAGTTGCAGATGCAATGCAAAGTAACTTTGATGATTTAAACCCAATTTATATGATGTCAAAATCAGGTGCGCGTGGTAACATCAGCCAATTAAGACAAGTTGCTGGTATGAGAGGACTTATGGCAAGTACAACTGGTAAAACAGTTGAAATTCCTATTAAATCATCATTCCGTGAAGGTCTAGATTCACTTGAATACTTCATTTCAGCACACGGTGCTCGTAAAGGACTTTCAGATACAGCTTTAAGAACAGCAGACTCTGGATACTTAACAAGAAGATTAGTTGATGTATCTCAAGACATTATAGTAAGAGAAGACGACTGCGGAACTCATGAAGGACTAGAAGTATATGCAATAAAAGATGGAAATCAAGTAATTGAAAGTCTAGAAGAAAGACTAATAGGAAGATATCCACTAGAAGATATAATTAATCCAGAAACAAAAGAAGTACTTTGTGATAAAGATACAATGATAAGCGAACCAGTTGCTAAGAAAATTGTAGCATTAGGAATTGAAAAAGTAAAAGTTCGTTCACCATTAAACTGCAAGACAAAACATGGAGTATGTACAAAATGTTATGGTATGAGTATGGCAACAAGAGAAAAAGTAAATATTGGTGAATCAATAGGAACAATTGCAGCACAATCAATTGGTGAACCTGGTACACAGCTTACAATGAGAACAATTCACTCAGGTGGTGTTGCTGGTGTTGCAGATATTACACAAGGTCTTCCTAGAGTTGAGGAGCTATTTGAAGCTCGTAAACCAAAAGGATTAGCTATAATTACTGAAATTGCAGGAAAAGTTAAAATATCTGAAGAAAAGAAGAAAAAACAAGTTACTGTTACATCAAAAGATAATAGTAAAACATATTCAATACCATTTGGTTCAAAACTATGTGTAACTGATGGACAACAAATAGAAGTAGGAGACCCAATTACAGAAGGTTCAATAAATCCAAATGAAATATTATTAATAAAAGGACCTGATGGAGTTCACGAATACCTAGTTCAAGAAATCCAAAAAGTATATAGAAATCAAGGTGTTGATATTAATGATAAACATATTGAAGTAATAGCAAGACAAATGCTTAAGAGAGTAAGAGTAGAAGACTCAGGAGATAGCAAACTTCTTCCAGGTTCTTTAATTGATATAAATGAACTAGAAGAAATAAACGAAAAATTAAAGGCAGAAGGAAAGAAAGAAGCAGTAGGAAAGAGAATTTTACTTGGAATCACAAAAGCATCTCTAGCTACAGAAAGTTTCTTGTCAGCAGCTTCATTCCAAGAGACAACAAAAGTTTTAACTGAAGCAGCAATTAAAGGAAAAGTTGATAACCTAATAGGATTAAAAGAAAATGTTATCATTGGTAAATTAATCCCATCAGGAACAGGAATGCAAAGATATCAAAATACACATATTAATACAGAAGATGTTGAAGAAGGAGCAGACGCACCTAAAGTAACAGATAGCGATAACTTTGCAAATGCATAAAAAATAAAAATCCCCGGATGGGGATTTTTTTATGTACTTAATGTATTATAAACAATTTTTAGTTTATTCAAAAATAGTAAAAATATTAGTTGTATTTTAAAAATTAGTATGATAAAATTTGTAAAAATAAATATAATAATAGATAAAAATAAACAAGAAAGGAGAATCTTGTTAAAGATTATGAAAAAAGCAGTAATTTATGTAGTAGTAATATTAATTTTATTAATTACAATTGGAATATTTGGAGTAATATTCTTTTATAACTCTAACTTAAGTGCTATAAATAGTGCAGACAGTAATGAGATTGAGGTTGAAATAAAAAATGGTTCAACAGCAACAGATATAGCAAAAGTTTTAGAAGAAAATAAACTTATAAAAAATGCATTTGTATTTAAAATGTACACAAAAATAAACAAAGTTACTGGAATGCAAGCAGGAACATATAAACTAAATCAAAATATGGATGTTGAGCAAATAGTTAAAAAACTTCAAAATGGAACAGACTATTTTCCAGATGAGATAGATATAACATTCTTAGAAGGTAAAAATATGAGATGGATTGCAAAAACCATCTCAGAAAAAACTAATAATACTGAAGATGATGTATTTAAAAAATTAGAAGATAAAGAATATATAAATAGTTTAATTGAAAAATATTGGTTTTTAAGCAATGATATATTAAATGAAAATATTTATTATCCACTTGAAGGATATTTATTTCCAGACACTTATAACTTTTCAAACAAAGATGTATCAGTAGAGCAAATTTTTGAAGCAATGCTTGACCAAATGGAAAGTAAGTTAGAAAGTTATAAAGAAGAAATACAAAAAAGTGGATATAATGTTCACAAAATTTTGACAGTTGCTTCAATCGTAGAATTAGAGGCAGCTAAAGTAGAAGATAGAACGGGTGTCGCAAGTGTAATATACAATAGATTAAAAAATAATATGTCTATTGGAAGTGATGTTACAACATATTATGCAATAAAAGTTGATATGGGAGAAAGAGATTTATATCAAAGTGAATTAGATAGATACAATCCATACAACACTAGAGGTCCAAGAATGGAAGGAAAATTGCCAATAGGACCAATGTCAACAGTAAGTGAAGAATCAATAAATGCAGCAATTCACCCTGATGAAACAGACTATTTATATTTTGTTTCAGATAAAAATGGAAAGAATTATTTTGCAAAAACTTTAGCAGAGCATGAACAAAATATATCAAATATTAAAAACAGAAATCTATGGTACAATCATTAATAATAAGAATATTTTAGTATAAATAGAATATTTTGGGAAATAATCCTATTAAGAGGTGAATTATGAGAAAATCAATCTTAATAGGATGTATTTTTGCATCAATAATAGCGGGAATTTCAATAGGAATTTTTGCACATAAATATAATGATACTGTAATGGAACAAGCAATGTTAGAAGAAACAGAAAATGTAAATAAATATATAGAGAAAAATGCAAATATAATTGAGACAATGACAAATAAAGAGAAGACTTCTCCAAATGCAAAAATAGTATATGAAACTTTTTATACAGGTTGTAATCATATGAGTACACTTGAAGAGGATATTGAAGTAGAAGATGTTAATCAACCAGAAGATTATTTTAAGATAAAATATAATGATTGGGATGTAAAAAATTTTTCAGAAAATAAAGTAGAGCTATATAAAGAAGCGGAAGGAATCTGTGATAAACACTATGTTGTAAAAGAAGCTGATGGGTATGTTGCAGTGTATACATTAGATTCAGACGGTAATCAGAATTTAAAAGAAGTAACAGATATTTTAACAACATATTTACCAGAAGAGGATATTAATCTTCTAGAAAAAGGAATAACTGCTAATGGTGATAATGAACTAGCAAGAATAATTAGTGATTATGAATAAAAAAATTTTTATAAAAAATACCTCAAGCAAATATAATAACCCCAAATGCTTTCATAAACATTTGGGGTTAAATATTTATTTAATTTTTCTTATCATTAGAAGAATTCTTCTTTAAATCTTCTTTTTTTGGTAAGTAGCCTTTTTTATAAAAATGCTCAATATATCCAAAAACAGAAAATATTGCTAAGCATATTGCTAAACCATAGATATATAAATCAAATTTTGGTAAATCAAATAATCTTATTATTAATGAACTTACAACAGCTAAATATAGTAGAACAGTAGATAACTTGCCATACCATCTACTAGAAACAACTAATTGCTTACCATATAAGAAGGATGCACCAGATATTAAAACCAATTCTTTTGAAATTACTATTAAAACAATCCAAATAGGAATTATTCTTTTAACATAAAGTGTAAGTAATGTTGATATCTGAGTTAATTTATCAGCCAATGGGTCCATTAGCTTACCAAAATCAGTAATAGCATCATATTTTCTAGCTATAAAACCATCCAAAACATCAGAAAGTGATGAAACTGTAAAAAGCACTAAAGCTAAAATATAATTGTTTACTGAAAGCGCAATTACTATGAATGGTATAAAAATAAATCTTATAACAGTTAATATATTAGGTATTAATTTTATATATTTCATTTAAAAAATTCCTCCATTGCTACATCCAAAAATACGATTATTTTACTTTGAAAGTTAATTTTTCATCTTTCTCATCAATATATATCTTTTGTCCGTTTTTTAATTCTTGTTTTAAAATCATATCAGACAATTCATCTTCTATATATCTTTGAACAGCTCTTCTTAATGGTCTTGCACCATATTTTATATCAGTACCTTTCTTTAATAAAAATGCTTTAGCCTCATTAGATACATACATTTTTATATCTTTATCATTTAAAACATTTTGTGTATCCTTAAGCATTAAGTCTACTATTTGTGTAAGTTCATCATTATTTAATGCATCAAAAACAACTATTTCATCTACTCTGTTAAGAAATTCTGGTCTAAATGTTTCTTTTAAGGCTTCTTCAATTTTATTTTTTCTAAATTCAGAAGTACTTCCAAAACCAATAGAATTTAAGTTTTGAGTAGAGCCAGCATTTGATGTCATAATAATTATAGTATTTTCAAAACTTACAGTATTTCCTTGACTATCAGTAAGTCTACCATCATCTAATACTTGAAGTAAAATATTAAAAACATCTGAATGTGCTTTTTCTATTTCGTCTAAAAGAACTATTGAATATGGGTGTCTTTTAACTTTTTCTGTAAGCTGGCCACTATCATCATAGCCAACATATCCAGGAGGTGCACCAATTAATTTTGCAGTTGAATTACTTTCCATATATTCAGACATATCAATTCTTATAATTGAATCTTCATTACCAAATATCTCGTAACATAAAGCCTTAGCAAGTTCTGTTTTACCAACACCAGTTGGGCCAACGAATATAAATGAAGGTGGTCTTTTGGTACTTTTTAAACCTGCACGATTTCTTCTAATAGCACGACTTACAGAACTTACTGCTTCATTTTGTCCTATAATCCTTTTATGAAGATTATCTTCCAAAGAAAGAAGTTTTTTAGTTTCTTCTTCAGTAATTTTTTGAACAGGAATTTTTGTCCAATTCTCAATTACTTTAGCAACATCTTCAATAGTAAGTTCTTTAGGAACCATCTTTACTTCAATACTATTAATTTGTTGAATTAAATTACATTCTTGCATTTTTAATTCTGCTGCTTTTTTGTAATCATCTGTTGAATCAGCTTGAGCAGCTTCTTCTTTTTGAGCTTGAACATCTGCTAATTTATTTCTTAAGACTTCTAAATTATATAAATCTTTGTTATCTAAATTAATTCTTGAACAAGCCTCATCTAAGACATCAATAGCTTTATCTGGTAAAAATCTATCGTGAATATATTTTTCAGATAATACAACAATTTTATTAATAACATCATTAGAAATTTTTACTTTATGATAATTTTCGTAATAACCTTTTATACCTTTAAGTATTTCAATACTGTCACTTACAGAAGGCTCGTCAACTTGAACTGGTTGGAATCTTCTCTCTAAAGCAGTATCCTTTTCAATGTACTTTCTATATTCAGTCAAAGTAGTGGTTCCTATTAATTGAATAGTACCATTTGCAAGAGAAGGCTTTAGAATATTTGCTGCATTCATTGAATGGTCTGCATCTCCAGCTCCAATAATATTATGTATCTCATCGATTACTAAAATAATATTTCCAGCTTGTTTACACTCTTCAATAATATTTTTCATTCTAGCTTCAAACTGACCTCTAAATTGGGTACCAGCAACGACAGCAGTCATATCTAAAAGATAAACTTCTTTATTTAAAAGTTTAGCAGGCACATTACCTTCAACTATTCTTAAAGCTAATCCTTGAGCAATAGCTGTTTTACCAACACCAGGCTCACCAATTAGACAAGGATTGTTTTTTGTACGTCTATTTAAAATTTGAATAATTCTTCCAATTTCTTTATCTCTACCAATAACCTTGTCAATCTCTGAATTTTTAGCTTTTTCAGTTAAATTAGTACCAAAAGTATTTAAAACTTTTCTCTTCTTAGTTGTTTGTTTAGTCTCAGTTTTAACACCCTTTCTATCTGTATGTGAAGATGAATTAGAGTTATCATTTTTACCACCAAACATTCCAGAGAAAATAGAACCAAGTGGAATTGCAAATCCCATAGGTCCGCGCTCTTCACCATCATCATAAGAATCGCCACTGTCTACATTATCGATATTAAGGTCATCCATATTTAAATTTTCTGATATATCTTTAAACATTGCATTTAATTGATTTGTCATATTATTTAAATCTGCATTTGAAAAATTTGTAGAATTACCAAAAGGATTTAAACCTCTCTTTTTAGCACATTCGTAGCAGTAACCTACATTCTCAGTTTTACCATCCTTAGTTGGCTTATTTACAAATATAACAGCAGTATTTTTTTTACAATCTGAACATAACATAAATTTGTCTCCAATCTACCTTATATTGTACTCTAAATTTAAGATTTAGTCAATAAAATAAGAGGCCAATTTGAGGACTTTTATTTATGCACCCATATTTTTTGTTAAGAGAAAAGTTATATCAAAAAAATTTTTAAAAGAGCTATTAACTCAAATTAGTTCGCTAATAGCTCTTTTGGTAAAAAATTTTAAATTCTTCTTTTCAATAATATTTTATAATTAATTTTATTTCGCTACAACACAGACACATATGTAACAGTAAAATTCAAATTCTCCCTTGGCATTGTTCCATAAATCCTTTGTTGAGTTGGATTATATCCCGGTATAATAGGACTACCTACATTATAACTCTCTCCATACATATATTGCCTAGTATATGTTTTTACTGCTTCTCTACCATCTTCATAAATAAATTTTATTGTTAATGTATATTTAATTGCTGTATAATGTACTGTTAAAGTATAATCACTATAAGGCATTACTTCATTTATATCTTCTAAAGGTACATTAGGAGTATAATCTTCCATAAATTCTGCTGGTAATGGTGGTATTTCAATTTTTTCTCCAGCAGTCCAATCCATTATTTTATCAGGTATTATTTCTTTTCCATTTTCATCTACATATTTTATTGTCAAACAATAACTTGCTGGCAATAGGGTAATTTCCTTCATATCTTCTTTTTCATTTCCAGCGTTATCTTTTACTTTTACTTTTATTGTATATGTTCCCGATTGTAAGTCTTTAAAGGTATATTCTGGATTTGTTTGGCCTACTACTTGTCCACTTTCATCTTTTGGTTCCCAGTTTGTTCCTCCATCTTTACTAAAGTAATACGTTCCTATTTCACTTTTTCCATCTGTTTCTGTTGCTTCTGCATCTGTTGCACTTGCTGTTACTTTTATACTGCTTGTTGTGTGTTCTTCTGTAAATGATACACTTGCTGGTGGCAATCTATCTATATTATTTACTGTTTCTGATGCATATCCTCCTGCTTTTACTCCATTCCATAATCTTGCATATACTGTTGTTTTATTTTCTTCTACTTCTATCTCTTTTCCTATTTCATAATCTTCCCAGCCTAATCCATCTACTGATGTTTGTATTTTATTTATTCCTAAATTTATATTTACCTTTATACTTACTTTTACTACATTATTTGTCCATTTATTTGGATTTAATATAAATTCTATATCTCCTTTTTCTAAGTCTGGTGGTTTTACTTCTGTATGATTTTCTAGTATTTCTCCTAAATGTATTAAGTCATTTTCTTCTTGTGCTGCTGCATCTTTATACTTTTTTGCTGCATCTTTTGACCTTCTAAATAATCCATTTTCCCCTGTTATTGTCCCTATTGTAATTCCTGCTAATATTAATAGGATTATTATGGTTATTACTAATGCTATTAATGTGATTCCTTTTTCTTTTAAACTTTTCATTTGAATTTACCTCTTTTTCCTATTATTTTTCTCTTGTATTAATTAATTTTTACAATTTAACAAGAAAATATATTCTTTGTTTTAATATTATGTTAATCTTTATTAATGAAAAAACTTAATAAAAAAGTTGTAATCCCTTAAATATGCTATTTTAAGCATTTATTTTAAGATTACTACTTTTTATTTTTTTACAAATTTGTAATATTTTTTGAGTTTAAAATATTGATTAAATATACTATTTATGCTATATTTTTAATATATTAATTTTTATTAAGTTTTTTCATTAATAAATAATTCTTTATATTTAAATCTTCAACAATGTGAAACTTTTTTTATAGTCCATTTTTTCTCCTTTTTTATTTTTACTTAAGTTTTAGAGTTGTTTATAATACTTTTATTTAAGAAAGTTATTTATTATGTTGAGTTTATTAAAGAAAATGAATGTATTAAAGGATTATAGTAAAACCTTATAGAACTCAAATTATTCTCTTGTACTTTAAACACTTTAGTGTTATAACCCAAGTTTGCCACTTAAAACGGCAAAAAGCAGGAGATAAAAATCCTGCTTTTATTGATAAATTGGT
>CANQLM010000047.1 GCA_947624735.1 uncultured Clostridia bacterium
ACAATAAAATATAAAAAAAGCAAGTGTTTACTTGCAAAAAATAAAAAAATTTTTTTGATTAAGTGGCAAACTCGGGAGTAGAATTTATATAAATTAGATAAATTTTGAAAGTAAAATTCAAAAAATTGTCAACAAAAATAAGGCAAAGCCTTGAAATTCAAGACTAAAAGTGTTATAATTGCATCAATGCATTTACTTGCATTGCAGTTTTTCTTTAAATCTAATACATCAGAAAGGGGACAACGTAATGGACCAAAAACTCCAAGAAAGACTGGAAAAAGCCAAGATAACAGGAGTTAAAGTGCTCGATGTGGGTTCCAAAGAGGAACAAAAAATTGCGTACTGCATCGAGCTCTTGACCGACTCTGGGGTTACCTTGACTGAGACCTGGATGATTACCGGTGCAGAGCAAAAAGTGTGCCAAGAAAACGCCAATCAACTTCAGATGCTGACTGTTTTGATCCTGCTTGATATGGAGAACGTTACCAAGCTGGATTTTAAAGGACTGAGGTGGATTGAACTTGACGAAGGTGCACGTTCTAAAGCAGTGGATTTGGTAGGAAAAAATGTCAGTTTGATTTTCCTGTCCAATCTAGAAGAAAAAAAGGAAATGCTTCTTGCTATCGGCAGAGAATCAGGAGAACTTTTCTTGGTTCTTTCGAGGCATTACCATGAGCGCAACATGAAAGTTCCTGGAATCTATGTATGGAGGGAGGATATCGAAGCCATTATCAATGGCTGGAAAGAAAAACAACAGGATGAAATGACTAAGGCATCCTGACTCTGTGCTATATAATAAAAGCACAAAAAAGAGCATTACTGCTTTGGCAGTGGTGCTCTTTTTACTATTATAAAAATATTTCTTATATTATTAATGAAAAACCTTAATAAAAATTAAGACATTAAAAATATATCATATTAGCAATGCTTTATCAAGAATTTATAAATAAAATTATATTACATTTTTGTAAAAAAATAAAAGTAGTAATCCTAAAATAAATGCTTTAAACAGCTTATTTAAGAGATTATTACTTTTTTATTAAGGTTTTTCATTAATAAAATCGACATAACAAATAAGAAATGATAACGTAAAATATATTGACTTATTACTTTGATATTGTTAAAATAAAAAAGAAAACAAAAGAATAGTAGAAGTAAATTAAGGATATACTAAAAATAATAAAAATTAAATAAAAAACAAAGGAAATAATAAAAATGAATAAAGAAATTAATATAAGAAAATTAAAAGAAAAGGGAATAACATTAGTAGCATTAGTAGTAACAATGATAATACTACTAATATTAGCAGGAGTAACAATAAATATAGCACTATCAGAAAATGGACTATTTCATAGAGCCCAAAATAGTGCAGAAAGATATAAAGTAGCTCAAACAAATGAACAAGAATTACTAACAAATTTGGAAGAAGAACTAGATAAATATAGTATAAAGCCATTAGTAACAACAATAACAACAACAGAACATGGAACAATAAAAGCACAAGATAAATTAGGTAATCCAGTAACAGTGCCAGGAGCATTCAAGGTAGTAGCAGGAGAAACAGTGGAAGACGGAATTGTAATAGAAGATGCAAATGGAAACCAATTTGTATGGATACCAGTAAGTAATATAGATGGAAACAATGACGGAAAAGGAACAGGACTAATCACAAAAAATAATGGAGAAAAGGTAGAAATAACACTGGGAAGATATGAATTTAATAGATCCAATGGAAACTCAACATTAAGGCAATCAGGAGCAAATCGTTCAAGCGAAGACATCATAATTGATTCTTTTTATACAGAAAGTACAAGTGAACCAAGAACAAATGGAGGAGTGGGAGCAAAAGATTTAGATGAATTTGTAACTAGTGTAGGGAAAAATCATGGATATTATTTAGCAAGATATGAAGCAAGTTTTGCAAGTGGAGAAACTCCAAATGGAACCTATGGTACTGATGGTGTTGGAATAACAAATATAATGACAAATCAAAAACCAGCAATAAAACCGACAAAACAAAATGATGGAACTGTTCATACAAATAATAGTACAACATCAATTAAGGTAGGAGATTTATGGCGTTGCATTACACAAGAGGATAGTACAATAGTATGTAAAAATATGTATAGTAGTGGAAATGAATCAAACTATGTAAAAAGTGACTTAGTAAATAGTTATGCATGGGATACCGCAATAGTATATATACAGGCGATGGGACATAATAATTATGCAAATGCAAATCGAGAAACAAATAATAATACAGAATTAAAAAACACGGGAGATACAGGAGATGAAGTATGCCATATATATGATATGGCAGGTAATTTAATGGAGTGGATAACTGAATATTCTATATACACAAATGATACTATTAAAAATCCTTGTGTACTTAGAGGTGGGCATTTCAATTGGAATAATCGTTATACTTATTATCGTGACCGTAATTTTACGACATACAACAGCACAGGAATTGGTTTTCGTCCACTTATATATGTATAAAATCTATGAATATGTAAATGATTTAGTATGATGAAATATATATAGTGATAAACTAAAAACTTTATTAATGAAAAAACTTAATAAAAATAAATATATTTAAAATATAGCATAACATTAATACTTTAGCAATATTTATTATAAAAAAATATATTTCAAATTTGCAAAAAATAAAAAGTAGTAATCCTAAAATAAATGCTTTAAATAGCATTTTATAAAGATTACTACTTTTTTATTAAGTTTTTTCATTAATAAAAATTAACATAATATATGAAAGAGGTAAAATCAAATGAAAAATTTAAAAGAAAAAGGAATAACATTAGTAGCACTAGTAGTAACAATTATAATTCTATTGATATTAGCAGGGATAACAATTCGGAAGTCTTGGAGGAGATAATGGATTATTTTCAAGAGTCCAAAAAGCAGTAGCAAAATATCAAGAAGGACAAACTGAGGAAGAGAAAGGATTAAAGAAATTAGAAACCTATGTAACAGATTTCTCAATAGTAGGAGGAGATAATGAAGGAAAAAGTTCATTAGTAAAAATAATTAACCTAAATGTAGAAGTATTAGAAAAAAATATAAAAGCTATGCTAGTAATAGAAGGAGAGGCAAGTAAAATAGAATATAGTATAGATAATGGAAAGACATGGTATACAAAGGAAGATAATCCAGTATCAATAGAATATACATTTGAAAATCAAGAAGTAGGAAGTTATTTTGTAAGAGTAAGAGTAACAGATAAAGAAGGAAAAAGTATAGAAGCAATAAGTGATATAGTAAGAGTAGGAATAATAACAACAGCAGAAGTAGGAGATGTAATAGAAGGAAAGACATATATAACTGGAGAAGGAAAATTAAAAACAGGAGAGATGACCAATAATGCAGCAGTAAATGATTTGATAAAGCCAGGAGATACGTATCATATAGCACAAGGCTATCATAATGGAGAAGGAACAGTAACTGCGGATGGAACATTTAGTACACAAACTGAAATGGTTGAACCACAAGCATATATATATGTTAATGGAGTTCCAGGTTCTGGCTCTGGTGGAGCTGAATACACTATAACATTAACAAATACTTATAAAGCAGAAGATAGAGCCTTCTTGGTAATAGTTGGATGTTCTCCGCAAGATGGTATGAAAGGTGGTCTTGCATCTTGTATTGATGGGGTGTTTATTGTGGGAAATCAGAAAAGAATCTATGTTTGCGCTGTCTCGTTAAGTCAAACATTCACAGGTTACATTTATTATCAAGTACATAAAATTATATAAAAAGTATATACAATTTTTAAAATATTTTGACTTTTTTAATATTGTATGTTAATATATATAAGTAATTAAAAGCCGATATGGTGGAATTTGCTGAGACTGTTAGGCTTTAGCCGTTACAGTGTCAGTATATGGAGCCAGAGAGGCTATAAGAGCCGATATGGCGGAATTGGTAGACGCACTAGACTCAAAATCTAGCGAGAAATCATGTGGGTTCGAGTCCCACTATCGGTACCAACAAGTAAAAAATATAAGCACAAAAAACTTTGATTAAAAACATTAATTAATCAAAGCTTTTTTATTGACAAAAGTAGCAAAGAATGATAATATATTAATGTTAGACTTGTCTAACTTTTTGAAAAAATTTTATAGATTTTTATAAAATCTAAATACATTAAATAAAAGGAATCAATATGGAATTATTAAATATTAAAGACTTATATGCAGTAGCAGGAGAAAAAGAAATATTAAAAGGATTAAATTTAAAAATAAATAAAGGTGAAGTTCATGTAATAATGGGACCTAACGGAGCAGGAAAATCAACTCTAGCAAATATTATTTTAAATAATCCACAATATAAAATAACAAGTGGAGATATAGAGTTTAATGGAGAAAGTATTAAAAAATTAAAAACAGACGAAATAGCTAAAAAAGGAATTTTTATGTCTTTTCAAACCCCAGAGGAAGTACCGGGAATATCTGTTACTAATTTCTTAAAAACTGCAAAAACAGCAAGAGAAAATAAACCAGTAAAGATATTTGAATTCAAAAGAGAATTAGAAGAAAATATGAAAAAGCTTAATATGAATCCATCATATAGCACAAGAGATTTAAATGTAGGATTTTCAGGTGGAGAGAAGAAAAAAAATGAAATTTTGCAAATGTTAACACTAAATCCAAAACTAGCAATTCTTGATGAAACAGATTCAGGCTTAGATGTAGATGCAATAAAAACTGTATCTAAGGGAATTAGTATGTATAAAACAAAGGAAAATGCAGTATTAATAATAACACATGGAACAAAAATTCTTCAAGAAATAAAAGTAGATTTTGTTCATGTTTTAGTAGATGGAAAAATAATAAAAACAGGCGATAGTTCATTAGCAAATTTAATTGAAAAAGAGGGATATGCAAAATTTTTAGCATAAAAAAAGGTACTAGAAACCTAGTACCTTCGCGAGAGGTTAAATCTTGAAGAAGCGATAAAGCATAAAACCGCAAACTATGAACATTATAAATGAACATAGTACGTTTTGAAAGCCAATCGATAATCCAAGAAGTAGTGAGGATAAAGTGAGGAATATTGAAAAAACAATATTCTTCAAAAAATTCCGAAACATGATTCATTCCTCCCAATGCATAAAAAAATAATGCCTTATTATTATAGCACATTGTTATAAAGAATGCAAATTATGAATTAATTTTATCCAAAATATTTATTAAATAATATTTAAGCAAAAGTAAGATGTGAAAGGATTAAAAATGTCTAAAACTAAAATAGAAGATGTAAACAGAAATATATATGATATAAAAAATAAAAATGAATATAGCTATAAAACAATAGGACTAACAGAAGATGTAATTAAAGACATATCTAAGCAAAAAAATGAACCAGAGTGGATGCTTGAATTAAGACTAAAAGCACTTGAAATTTATGAAAAATTAAATATGCCAACATGGGGACCTGATTTAAGTGACTTAGATATGAGCAAAATTGCAACTTATGTAAGACCTAAAACAGATATGAAAAAATCTTGGGATGATGTACCAGATGAAATAAAAAATACATTTGATAAACTAGGAATACCAGAAGCAGAGAAAGAGTCACTTGCTGGAGTAGGAGCACAATATGACTCTGAAATTGTATATCATAGCATAAAAGAAGAACTAGTAAAACAAGGTGTAATTTATACAGACTTTGATACTGCTGTAAAAGAGTATCCAGATTTGGTAAAACAATATTTTACAAAATGTGTACCAATCACAGACCATAAATTTATAGCACTTCATTATGCGGTTTGGTCTGGGGGCTCATTTGTTTATGTACCAAAAGGAGTTAAAGTAGAAATACCACTTCAATCGTATTTTAGACTAAATGCACCAGGTGCTGGACAATTTGAACATACATTAATAATAGTAGATGAGAACTCATCACTTCAATTTATAGAAGGATGTTCTGCACCAAAGTATAATGAAATAAATTTACACGCTGGTTGTGTAGAATTATTTGTAAAAGAAAATAGCTTTTTGAGATATTCAACAATAGAAAACTGGTCAAAAAATATGATGAACTTAAATACTAAAAAAGTAATAGTAGAAAAAAACGGAAAAATAGAATGGGTAACTGGTTCATTTGGTTCAAAAATTTCGATGCTTTATCCAATGAGTATTTTAAATGGAGAAAATGCAAAATGCGAATTTACTGGAATATCTTTTGCAGGAAAAGGACAAGACCTAGATACAGGACTAAAAATAGTGCATAATAGTCCAAATACTTCAGCGGTAGTAAACTCAAAATCAATCTCAAAAGACGGAGGAGCGTGTACATTTAGAAGTAACGTAACTATAAGGCCTAGAGCTAAAAACTCAAAATCTGCAATATCATGTGAATCACTTATGTTAGATAGTATTTCTCGTTCAGATACAATTCCAACAAATAGTATAGAAACAGAAGATGCAATTT
This sequence comes from uncultured Clostridia bacterium, assembly GCA_947624735.1. GTDB lineage: Bacteria > Bacillota > Clostridia > TANB77 > CAG-508 > CAG-793. Next base: position 6,454 of record CANQLM010000047.1, read on the forward strand.
TTTCACACGAGGCAAAAATAGGAAAAATATCTGACCAAGCAATTTTTTATCTAATGACAAGAGGCATATCAGAAGAAGAAGCAAAGGCAATGATAGTAAGAGGATTTGCAGATCCAATATCAAAAGCACTTCCACTTGAATATGCAGTAGAAATGAATAATTTAATTAATTTAGAACTAGAAGGAAGTATAGGATAGAAAGGATATTTATGGAAAATTATACATTAAATAATACACCAATAAGAACAGCTAATAATTTTGGAATTAATGATGTTAATCTAGAACTTGAAATTCCAAGAGTAAAAGAGTTTGAAAATGTAATGATAATTACACCAGAAATGGACAAACTAGAAATTAGTGATATATTTATGGGAGTTTCAAAAAATAACGTAACCTCTAAAATTGGCTTAAACATAAATAAAAATTATGGACTAACCATTACTGTTCCTAAAGGAAATATTATAGAAAATCCAGTTATAATTAATTGCGATTTTGATGATGAAAACGCAGTATTAATAGACAATATAAAGATAATATTAGAAGAATCATCAGAAGCAAAATTTATTTTAAGATATAATGGTGAAGAAAAAATAGAATCTATGCATTATCTAAAACAAGAAACAATAGCACAAAAAAATTCTAAAGCAAAAATTGTTATAGCAAATTTAATGGGAGAAGAAGACAAAAGTTTTATTGCAATAGAAAATTCTCAAAAAGAAAATTCTCAAGTTGATTACATTTTAGTTGAAAATGGTGGAAATAAAAAGCTTTCTAATTATTATTCTAAGCTAGAAGAAAATTTTGCACAAAATAATTTAAAAACAATTTATTTAGGAACAAATGAAGACTTAATAGACATAAACTATAATATAGAACTTTATGGAAAAAATACAAAATGCGATATTCAGGCAATGGGAGCAATAAGTGGAAATTGCCATAAAAATTTTAAAGGAACAATAGATTTCAAAAAAGGATGCGAAAATTCTAAAGGAACTGAAAATGAAAATTGTATGATACTTTCTGATACTGCAAAATCAAAATCTCTTCCAATGTTATTATGCAAAGAAGAAAATGTAGAAGGAGAGCACGGAGTATCTTCAGGAAAAATTGATGAGGCAAAACTATTTTATATAATGACAAAAGGAATTTCACAAGAAAATGCTAAAAAGCTAATTGTAAAAGCTAATTTTAGTACAATTTTAAAAGAAATAGATGATGAAAAATTAAAATCTATAATATTAGAAAACATAGATAAAAAACTATAAATGTATGAGGAGAAAATGATGACTAATTATGATATTAGAAAAGATTTTTCAATATTAAATAATCAAGACATAGCATATTTAGACAGTGGTGCAACTACTCAAAAACCAAAACAGGTTATAGAGGCAGTTGATAATTATTATGCATCAGCTAATGCAAATCCACATAGAGGAGCATATAAATTAAGTATAAAAGCAACAGAAGTTTATGATGAAGCAAGAGCCAAAGTAGCCAAGTTTATTAATGCAGATATGCCAGAAGAAATTGTATTTACAAGAAATGCAACTGAAAGCTTGAACTTAATTGCATATAGCTATGGAATGGATAACTTAAAAACAAATGATAAAATAGTTTTATCAATAATGGAGCATCATTCTAATCTAGTACCTTGGCAATATGTATCTCAAAAAACAGGTGCTATACTAGAATATATGTATATTAATGAAGAAGGCGAAATTCCTATTAGTGAAATAAATGCAAAAATAGTACCAGGAGTAAAAGTAGTTGGAATAACACAAGTCTCAAATGTATTAGGCACAATAAATCCAGTTAAAGAAATTGCAAAAAGAGCACATGAAGTAGGAGCTATTGTTGTAGTTGATGCATCACAAAGTGTTCCTCACATAAAAGTAGATGTTAAAGATTTAGATGCAGATTTCTTAGTATTCTCAGGACATAAAATGTTATCACCATTAGGAATAGGTGTTTTATATGGAAAAAAGCGACTATTAGAAAAAATGAGACCATTTTTATATGGTGGAGATATGATAGAATATGTTTATGAACAAAGTACAACATACGCGCCAGTTCCAACAAAATTTGAAGCAGGAACTCAAAATGTAGGAGGAGCAGTAGGCTTATCTAGTGCAATTGATTACTTAAATAATATAGGAATGGAAACAGTAGAATCAATAGAAAATGAACTATTAGATTATGCTTATAAAAGATTATCAGAACTTGACTTTGTAACAATATATGGTCCAAGAGATTTAAGTAAGCATGCAAGTGTTATATCTTTTAATGTAAATGGTATACATCCACATGATGTATCAAGCATTTTAGATAGTCAAAATGTTTGTATACGCTCTGGAAATCATTGTGCACAACCACTTTTAAGATACATGGGATTAGATTCAACCTGTAGAATAAGCCTTTATATTTATAATACAAAAGAAGATATAGATAAGCTAGTAAATGCACTATTAAAAACGCAACAAATATTTGCAAAATGGATGTAACATTAATAAACTAAAAGAAAGGACTTAGCAATGGATGATTTAGAATCAATTTATACGGACATAATTATGCAACATAGCACAGAAACATATAACAAAAAAAGTCTAGAAAACCCAACAGATAAAGAACACGGACATAATCCAAGTTGTGGTGATGACATTACTCTAGAACTAAAAATGAATGGAGATGTAATTGAAGATTTGTCATTCACAGGTCATGGATGTGCAATATCACAAGCTTCTACATCAATAATGATTGACCTATTAAAAGGAAAAACAAAAAGTGAAGCGATAGAATTAATAAATATATTTTTAAAAATAATAAAAAGAGAAGCCGTATCTGAAGAAGAACTAGAAAAATTAGAAGAAGCTAGAGCTTTAAAAAACATATCTAATATGCCAGCTAGAGTTAAGTGTGCTGAACTTGCGTGGTACACGATGCAAAAACTGTTAGAAAGATAAGTAATTAAATAAATCACCCCCCGAAGAAAAGCAAACTATTAACAAATTAGTTTAATTTAAAACTTCGGGGATTTTTGTTTCTAGATATAAAAAATTTTAGTATAAAGGTTGACAAATTTAGAAAATAAGTGTATTATAAATATTGTCAGTATTTTATGCGGATGTGGCGGAATTGGCAGACGCGCTGGTCTTAGGAACCAGTACCAACGGTGTGGGGGTTCAAGTCCCTTCATCCGCACCAGTCTAGATGTTTTTATGGGATTTAGTGTTCTATAAACACATCTTTTTATTTTATGCTGATAATTTTGATACGTATTTAATATTTATGCCTTTTATTGTATGAAATTTTATAAAATTTAGTATAATTATCAATATAAATAGTAAGTTTTCGTTGAGATTATTAATGAAAATATTGACAATATATCAATATTTTGATAAAATATGTATATAATATTAATGGAGGTGTTTATTATGCCAATTATTAGACCAAGTTCGGATTTAAGAAACAATTATAATGAGATTTCTACAATTTGTCATCAAACTAAAAGCCCAGTATATATTACTAAAAATGGTGCAGGAGATTT
>CANQLM010000048.1 GCA_947624735.1 uncultured Clostridia bacterium
TTGCTTTTTGTGTTCTTTCAAAAGCTTTTTCAATAATATCATAAGTTAAACCATCTATTTTTATATCAACTTGAATTGCTGTAATTCCGTCTTTAGTTCCTCCAACTTTAAAGTCCATATCTCCGAAAAAGTCTTCAATGTCTTGTATATCAGTTAAAACTATATAATTTTCTGGGTCATCTGGATTTGTAATTAATCCTGTTGAAATTCCTGCTACAGGTTTTCTAATTGGTACACCTGCATCCATAAGTGCTAGTGTGCTTCCGCATATACTTGCTTGTGATGTTGAACCATTTGATTCTAATACTTCTGATACAACTCTTATTGTATATGGAAATTCATCTTCACTAGGAATAACTGGTCTTAATGCTCTTTCTGCTAAAGCTCCATGTCCTATTTCTCTTCTTCCAGGACCTTTTGAAGGTCTTGCTTCACCTACACTATATGATGGGAAATTATATTGGTGCATATATCTTTTTGATGTTTCATTATCTAATCCATCTAACTCTTGCTCGTCCTTTTTAGTTCCAAGTGTAACTATTGATAATACTTGGGTTTGTCCTCTTGAGAAAAGTCCACTTCCATGTACTCTTGGAAGAAGTGCAACTTCTGCATTTAATGGTCTTATTTCATCAATTTTCCTTCCATCTGGTCTCTTCTTTTCTGTTAAAATCATTTTACGTACACATGCTTTTTCTAAATCATGTACTGATGTTGCTATATCAAAAGCATGCTCTGTTTCTGCATCTTCACCATACATTTCTATTGCTAAATTCTTAATTTCTTCTGCTACTTTTTCTACATTTTCATTTCTTATTTCTTTGTCATTACTTTGTACTGCTTCATACATAGCTGTTTCAAATTTTTCTGTAACTGCTTGATAAAATTCTGGTGTAATAGAAAATGATTTATATTCGAATTTTGGCTTTCCAATTTCTTCTTTTATTGAAGAAATAAATTTACACATTTTTATAATTTCTTTGTGTGCTTCTTTAATTGCTTGAAGCATTGTTTCATTAGGAACTTCATCTGCTCCCGCTTCAATCATAGTTATTTTGCTTTCTGTTCCTGCAACAGTTAATTGTAATTTACTTTTCTTAGCTTCTTCTGCTGTTGGGTTAATTATGATTTTATCATCTATCAATCCTACTTGAACTGCAGCAGTTGGTCCTGCCCAAGGTATATCTGATATTGATAATGCTACAGATGTTCCAATGTTTGCACATACTTCAGGACTGTAGTCTTGGTCTACTGATAATACTGTGTTAGTTACACAAACATCATTTCTGAAATCATGTGGGAATAAAGGTCTTATTGGTCTATCAATAGCTCTTGATACTAATATTGCCTTATCAGCTGGTTTTCCTTCCCTTCTATTGAAACTTCCTGGTATTCTGCCTACTGCATATAATTTTTCCTCATAATCTACTGATAATGGAAAAAAATCCACACCTTCCTTTGGTTCTTTTGAAGCTGTTACGTTAGTCATAACAACTGTGTCGCCATATCTAACTGTTACACTTCCATTTGCTTGATTTGCAAATTTTCCTGTCTCTAATTTTAATGTTCTTCCTGCTAATTCTGTTTCATAAACTTTAAACATTTTTTCCTCCTTTTTTAGATGTAACTGATTAGACTGTAACCTCTATACTATGAATTATATTTAATTCACATTATACAAGCTACTCGCCATAATCAATTACTTATTTATTTTCTATAATTTATTTAAATTATTATAGACTTAATTGAATTATTTTCATTATATAGAGATTTAAAGCGAACATATTAGAAAATCCAATACGTTCGCTTATACTTTTTGTTATTTTCTTAGTCCTAATTTTGCTACTATGTCTCTATATCTTTGAATATCTTTTCTTGATAAATAGTTAAGTAAATTTTTTCTATTTCCAACCATCTTGTATAATCCTCTTCTTGAATGATTATCATTTGGGTTAGATTTAAGATGTTCTGTAAGTTCTGTTATTCTCTCTGTCAAAAGAGCAATTTGAACTTCTGGAGAACCAGTATCTTTATCATCTCTTCTATAAGTTTTGATAATTTCTTCTTTTCTTTCCTTTGTCATCATAGTTTTTACACCTCCCTTAATTAATATCTATCGCTTGAATTTTTAAAAGCGATTATCCTCTAGCTGAGCCTTAGTGGTGTGTTTATCCTAAGACTAAGTAAAAGGTATCATAAAATATATTAACATATTTTTACTATTTTGGCAAGTGTTTTAGTTTATTTATCTTAAAATTTTTGTGGAATTGCATTTACTTTTTCATTTGGCGAAAATGTTTGTATATAAGATTTTAAATTTCATTTAGTATTTTAGCCAAATATTTCATAGAATTTATACTTTCTTCTAAAGTATTACCTGTTGCTCCAACTTCAATAATGCATCCTGCTTTTGCTAAATGCTGATTATACTCCGAATTTCTTAATATTAATGGTTTAAAAAGTCCAGGATAAAGTTCATTTGCCTTTTGCATTACTTTAACTGCAAATTTTAAATTTTGCACCCAATTTTCATTTAATCCACCCATTACAAACATAAGTTGTGAAGCATATTCTTCTCCTATTTTTACTTTTGGAGCATAGCTTGCATCTGCTATTGCATCTCTATGTAAATCAATAACAATATCTGTGTCTGGATTATTGGCTAAAGCATTTTGGGCTGTTATCAACGACCTTGAATATGAGCCATTATAAGCTGGATGGTCATGATATGTTTTGTCATGAATTACTTGTATGCCATATGATGAAAGTTGCGTTTCAAGTTCATCACCCACTCTTGCTACTGAAAAATTTAAATCAACTGACCTATAATTTCCAGTCATTTCATAATATAAATTTTCTGTTGGTGTGTAACTTTCACAAGTATGAGTATGATAGATTATTACTTTGCTTTTATTTACTTCTATATCTGGATTTAAAATATCATTATTTAGTTCATGGTCTGACATGTTATTTATTTTAACACCATTATACTCATTTGTTACTCTTGGATTTACATTGTTTGGAACTACCTCTACAGATACTCCCGTCTGTGCTTGAGTAACTGGTTGATTATTATTATCTGCTTTTTCTTCATTATTGTTTTCGTCTACATTTTCTTTATTATTATCTTCAGTATTTTCAGAATTTACTGATTTATCTTGAACACTTTTCATTACAGCAAGTTCAGACAAAAAAATAAAATCATCTTTCTTATCTTGTTTGCTACCATCTTCTGCTTCATTTTCAAGCATTTCTATTTGAGATACTGTACTTGATATTGTACCTAATAACGCTTTTTTATCAACATTTTCACTTACTTGCTTTGCTAGATTTTGATTTGATACAACTTGTAAAACTATAAGTAGCACTATAAATGGAATAAGTATTCTTATAAAATATTTAATTAAGTCTTTAGCTTTAAACACTTTTATCATATAAATAATTATATTCTTTATGTAAAAGAAATATTACAACTAGTCTATTTTATAAATTATGTATAATTTTTCTATTTTTAGCAAAATATAAAAATATATTATTAAAAGGAGATTATGCAAAAATTAATTATGGGCTTTTTTAAAAATGTGTTTAAATCTTTATTTGAAGATGAAGTAGATAATGATAATGATTTTGTATTGCCTGATAAGACAGAAGATACTTCTAATAAACTTATGCCAGAAGATTTACTTAAGAATAAAAATGTATATCCCTCTTTGGATGTCAATTTAGAATATATGAATGCTAGATTTAACTCTCTAATTAACTCAGATATTAAAATAAGAGAGTTTTTAATTCATGTTAGAAATAAGCAATACAAAGCATTTATAGTTTATATTGATGGAATGTCTGACAATGATTCTATTAATGATTTTATTTTAAAGCCTTTAATGATGAGAAATAATGCAAATACTTATGATGGAGATGAGATTATATCTCAAGCAATAACTAATAATATTTCTGTTAGAAAAGTTAAGAAATTCAATATAAATGATTATATATTTGATTGTTTACTTCCACAAAATGATATTGAGAAGGTCAATTCTTTTGACACTATATCTGATGGTATTGTGTCTGGAAATTGTGCTCTTTTTGTAGATACACTTGATTATGCATTTGACATTTCAACAAAAAAATATGAAACAAGAAGCATTTCAGAGCCTAAAAATGAACCTATTATAAGAGGTTCTCAAGAAGCATTTGTTGAGAATTTAAGAACTAATACTTCTATGCTTAGAAGAAATTTAGCTAACGAAAATTTAGTAATTGAGAATTTAACTATTGGTAAAGTTGATAAAAATAAATGTGCTGTTTGTTATTTAAAAAATGTTGCTAATAGCGATTTAGTTGCAGAAGTTAAATATAGGCTTAATAACCTTGATGTTGATTATTGTTCTTCTGTTGGTGAGTTAGAACAGTTTATTAAAGATGATATTACAACTACTCTTCCTGAAGCAGTTTCAACTGAAAGAGTTGATAGAGCTACATCTTATCTTTTGCAAGGTAGAGTAGTTATTGTTTACAACGGATGTCCTTATGTATTAGTTGTTCCAATTACAATATTTGACTTTTTAAAATCACAAGAAGATATTAATATAAATCACGTTGCAGCAAATTTATTAAAAATAATTCGTGCTATTTCTGTTGTGCTTACTTTACTTCTTCCTGGATTTTATATTGCAATTACTACTTACCATAGTGAACTTCTGCCAACTGATTTACTATTTTCAATAGTAGCCTCTAGGTCATCTGTACCTTTCATGATAATTGTGGAAATACTTATTATGGAAGTTTCTTTTGAAATAATACGTGAGGCTGGATTAAGAGTTCCATCTAATTTAGGCTCAACTGTCGGCATAGTAGGTACTTTGATTTTAGGACAAGCAGCTGTCGAAGCAAATATTGTGTCCCCTATTCTTGTTATTATTGTAGCAATAACTGGTATAACTTCATTTTCAGTTTTGGACTTTTCTTTTAGTTTTCATTTAAGAATAGCCAGATTTGTTTATACAATACTTGGTGCAACTGCTGGATTTTTAGGAATTGCTGTTGGATTGTTTATACATTTAATTATTTTATGTTCTCTAAAATCTTTTGGAGTTCCATATCTTACACCTTATGCACCACTTAATGTAAAAAGTAAAAGTAAATATTTGCTTAAACCTGCGTGGAAGAGAGAATTTAGAGATGAATGGCTTGCTACTAAAAGACCAAGAGCTCAAGGCGGAATTAGTTTAAAATGGAGAAAAAAATAATTTTTGAATTATTTTAAAAGGAGGTTTTTCACTTGAAAACAGATAAATTAAATGTGATTGAAGCAACTTTTGTAGTTGTAATAGTTACACTTACTCATATTATCTTAAACTTGCCTAATTCAATACTTAAGCAGTCCGGTTCTAGTGCAATAATAAATGTTATATATATTTCTTTTTTAGCTTTTGCATTTTTTCTAATACTTAATAAATTATTTAGCCCTTTTCCCGGAAAAGATATTGTAGATGTTTCAGAATATGTTGGTGGAAAAGTTTTAAAAAATATTACTACTATTATTTACTCAGTTTATCTAATTTTTGTGGCTGGAGTACTTATTTTAAATTTTTCTGAACTATTAAAATTAATATATTTTCATAATGCTAAAACATTTTTAATAGTTGGTATCTTTCTTTTAACTGCTGTAATTGTCAATAAAATTGGTTTTAAAAATGTTATAAAAGCTAATACTTTAATCACTTTGGTTGTTTTAGTTACAGTAGTTTTGATTTTTTTAGCGTCTTTAGGTCATGTTGATATTGAAAGAATATTTCCTATTATGGGATATGGAGTAGGTAATACATTTGTAACTGGTGCTTTAAATATTTTTGCTTTTGGTGGATTAGTATTTTTGTATTTAGTAAGACCTGGGCTAAAAGACCACAACAATTATAAAAAAATTGGAATTAGTGCAATTATTCTTTCAAGCATTTATCTACTTTTAAGTGTTGCTTCTTTGCTTTTCTTGTTTCCATTTTTGGCGACTGGAACAGAAACTTTATCTGTATATATGAGCACACGTACAATAGAATTTGGTAAGTTTTTCGAAAGAAGTGATGCAATGTTTATTTTAGTATGGATATTTACTTTTCTTTCTTATTTATCAGTAATGATTTCTTATATAACTAAAATAAACAAAAAAACTTGGAAGGCTAAACATTCTTCACCAATTATTTACATTGTTGCATTGCTTATTTTAATAGTTTCATTAATTCCAACTAATTCTACTCAAATTAGATTCATAGAAGACTATATTTATAAGTATTCTGCTTTGTTTATTATATTTATATATAGTTTTGCAATAGTTTTAATAGGATATTTGAAAAAGACTAATTATAAAATGAAAAGGTTAAAATTAAAAAGACGTATAGTTAAGGTTAGTAATGAACAATAAATAACTTTGCTAAATTTTTTAGGAGAATATTTTGATGAAGGCTAATATTTTTGTAGGAGTGTATTTAGATGAAAGCTAGAAATTTTTTAATAATATTACTCATAATTGTTATAATATTTTTTACGATTAGCAATGGTAGTTCAGTTAGTTCAATAGATGAACTTGCTTATGTTGTTGCTATAGGTTTTGATGTTGGCAAAAGTGAAGATTTATCTATTACTTTTCAAATAAATATGCCTTCTTCTTCTAAAGAGCAAAGTAGTGGAGATTCTTCTTCAGAAGGCCCTTCTTCTGTAATTAATACAGTTGAGTGCAATAGTTTTGATGTTGGTGTAAATCTTCTTAATAGCTATTTAAGTAAAAAAGTAAATATGACGCATTGTAAATATTTAATTTTCTCTGAAGAACTTGCTAGCAATCGGTCTTAAAGATTACATTTATACTTTAAAAAATAATGTTGAAATTAGACCTAGTTGTAATATACTAATTTCAAAATGTTCTGCAAGTTATTTTCTAGAGAACTCTAAATCTTTGATTGACGAAGTTGCTACTAAATACTTTAGCTTAGAAACTTCTTCTGAGAAAAATACTAGCTACACAGAAGCTGTTACATTAAAAGATTTTTTCTGTGATTTGTATGATACGTTTGGAAGTCCTTTTGCAATTCTTGGAAGTGTTAATGGTTTAAACTCTAATAATATTAATAGTAATGATGCTTCTTTAGACGATAAAAATTATACTGCAAAAGAAGCAGATACAAATTCTCAAAAAAATATTGAAAATTTAGGGCTTGCAGTTTTTAAAGAAGATAAACTCGTTGGAGAACTCAGTGGTTTGGATACAATTACGCATTTAATTTTATGTAATAGATTTCAAAATGCTACTGTAAACATTCCTAGCCCATTTGATGATTCTGATTACATTGCACTTTATATATATAGTGCCAGTTCAAAAAATACAGTTGATATTGTAAACTCTACTCCATATGTAAAATGTAATATAAAATTAAAAATGAGAGTTTTAACTTCTTCTGAAAATTCAAACTATATGACTGATGAAAATAAAAAACTTATTGAAGAGTATACTAATTCCTACTTTCTAGCTCACATTAATAATTATTTATACAAAACTTCTAAAGATTTTGGAGCAGATGTATGTAAGTTTGGAAAATATGCCGTTAAACATTTTTTAACTTGGGATTCGTGGGAAAATTATGATTGGAAAAATAGATATCAAGACGCATTTTTTACAACTAATATAAGTAGCAATTTAACTTCAAGTTATTTAATAACAGAAAACTAAATAAAATGGTCAAGTTTTTGGCCATTTCATTTAGTTATTAATTTATTTATTCATTAACTTAAAGTCAATTTGCCTTAAATCTTTATTTGCAGATACTACTTCTATTTTAACCTTATCTCCTAATTTATATGTCTTTTTGTATTGCTTACCAGTAATGCTTTTGCTTGCATCATTATAGATGTAATAATCGTCATCCATATTTTCAAATCTAACTAAACCTTCTACTGTATTATCTAGTTGAACAAAAATTCCAAAGTTCGTAACACTTGAAATTATTCCTTCATAAGTTTGTCCAACCTTACTTTCCATAAATTCTGCTTTCTTCATATCTTCACTTTCTCTTTCAGCTTTAGTTGCTATTTGTTCACATTCTGATGAAGTTTGAGCATATTTTATGGCTTGCTTATTGTATTTTTCCTGTAAGTTTTCATTTAAATTATAATTAAATTCTAAATATTTACTGATTATTCTATGAATGAATAAGTCTGGATACCTTCTTATTGGTGATGTAAAATGACAATAGTATTTGCTTGCAATTCCAAAGTGTCCTTTGTTTTCCGCTTCATATCTTGCAACTTTTAAAGTTCTGAGTAAAAGATTAGAAACAACTCTTTCTTCATCTTTGCCTTTTACTTCATCTAATACTTGCTGAAATGCTTTAGGCTTAATGTCATCTTTTCTCCCTTTTATTCTGTATCCAAAATTATATAAGTATTTATTTAATTCTGCTATTTTTTCTTCCTCTGGTTTTTCGTGTACTCTGTATATAAAAGGTGCTTTTAGCCAATAAAATCTTTCTGCAATTGTTTCATTTGCAGTAAGCATAAATTGTTCTATTATCTCATTTGCAAAATTTGTATCATAAGGTTTTACATCTATTGGATATCCAAATTTATCAAGAGTTATTTTGCTTTCTGGAATGTCTAATGACAAATATCCTTCCTTTTGTCTTCTTTTCTTTAATATTAAAGCTAAATCTTTCATATTATCAAAATGAGAAATATATTTTTCATATTCCTTTAGTGTTTTAGAATTTTTTCTTTCAATAATGTCATATACCTTATGATATGTCATTCTTTTTGTAACTTTTATAATTGATTTTCTTATGTCTGAATCAATTACTTTTCCTTCTTTATCTATTGTCATAATACAAGAGATTGAGTATCTGTCTTCTCCTTGATTTAAACTGCAGATTCCATTTGAAAGTTCTATTGGAAGCATTGGGATTACTCTATCTAACATATATACACTTGTTCCTCGTAAAATAGCCTCTTTATCCACGGCACTTTTTTCTTTAACATAATGGCTTACATCTGCAATATGAACTCCAAGTGTATATGTTCCATCGTCATTTTTTATAACATTTACAGCATCATCTAAATCTTTTGCATCTTCTCCATCAATAGTAAACATTTCTGTTTTTCTTAAGTCTAACCTGCCTTTTGGAGAAATTTTTTCTTTAAGTAATTCTTTAGCTTCGTTTAAAACTTCTTGTGGAAATTCATATTCTAATCCATAGTTTTTAATTATAGATAGCATATCTATTCCTGCTTCGTCTTTATAACCTAATATTTCTATTATTTTTCCTTCTGCCTTTTTGTCCTTTTCAGGGTATTTTGTTATCTGGGCCACTACCTTTTGGTTATTCTTAGCTTTGCCCCATTTTGATTTAGATATAAAAATGTCTCCCAATATTTTTTTATCGTCAGGAATAATAAAGCCAAAGTTTCTACTTTTTTTGAAAGTTCCTACAACCTGACTTGTTTTTCTTTTTATAATTTTAATTATTCTTCCTTCGATATGGCTTTCCTTTACTTTGTTTTCTAGAAGTATTATTGATACTGTATCTCCATCCATAGCATTTTTAGAATTTTCTTTTGCTATAAAGATATCAGAACTTTGTCCTTCAATTTTTACAAAGCCAAAACCTTTTTGGTTTGCCATATAAGTTCCTTGTAAAGTTTCCATTTTTACCTCTAACTTAGTTTATGTTTTTTTAAGTACAAAAAACGGCATATTTATAAAATATGCACGCTTTTATTTTAGTTATTTTTATTATATTGTATTTTTCACTATTACTATATTTTTATATAGTAAATAGAATTACAGTAATTACACTAAGAATTGCAAAAGTTGAACCTAATATTATTGTATTTCTTTGTGTTTTTCCTGCTCTTGTTCTTCCTTTATTTTTTTGATAATACTTATTTGAACTTGGATTCTCATAAGTATCTTCTGCAGAATTACTATTA
>CANQLM010000049.1 GCA_947624735.1 uncultured Clostridia bacterium
TCTGGAGTCCAAATAGTAGAGAGGGAAGGGGCGGATAACATATACGACGTGACGAAGTAGTAATTGGGATAGAGTAAAATGCGTGCTGCTGGGCCTCGTGTCCAGCCACGCACCGATGTATAAAGCAATTTTTTAATTTTATAGATTATAAAAAAGGTGGGAAGTAGATATTACTCTACAACCCACCTTTTAAAAGTGCATTTATTTTTAACGCATACAAATAAAAAATAAATTATTATTTTAAAATTTAAAACTTTTTAAGATTTTAGCAAATCCAATAAACTAAGCAACTCTTCAGAAGAAGAAACAATATTGTATATGTCGTGATGCTTATCATATCTTTTTGAAGAAAAACCATGCAATTTAATACATTCAAATTGACTTAGAAGTGGATTGAAGAAGCCATTAATATTAACAATAATAATTGGCTTTTTAAATTTACCTTCACGTTTGGATTTTATAGAAGTACATAAATCAGAGATAGTACCACAACCGCCAGGCAAAAAAACTAATACATCTGAATGTTCCATGTATGAAAGCTTAGTTCCAGAATATATAGGCGTTTTAACTCTATCAATCAGTCTCTTGGCTAGTCCAGTGTCAACAAAACGATGGCAGACAAGATGGTAGTGATTAGAATTTATATATTCAGCAATTCTATCTACCAAGGCAACAATGTCCATATCGGTCTTATCTGTAATATCGCGAGAGGTACAACGAACATAAATATTCATAAGATTGCGCCTTCCTTCAAAGTTATTAGGTAAAATTGATAGAAATATTATAATATAAAATAAAGAAAATGTCAAAAAATTTAATTTTCTTATTGACAGTTGAATATAAATTCAACTATAATAATAGTTGAATAAACACTCAACTATTTACATAAATATTAGTAAAGGAGTTAGTAATGAACAAAAAAATAGAAATCTGTGAAAATACTGTAATTCATCAAGAAGTAGTAGACACTGTAAAAAAACAATTGCCTGATAATAAAAAAATAGATAGCTTAGCAAATTTTTATAAAATGTTTAGCGATTCTACAAAAGTAAAGATACTGTGGGCATTAGACATTACAGAAATGTGTGTATGTGATTTAGCAGTAATTACTAATGTAACCAAATCAGCAATATCACATCAATTAAGTTCACTAAAGGAAGCAAATTTAGTTAAATGTAGAAAAGAAGGAAAAATTGTATATTATTCTTTAGCAGATAGTTGTGTGAAAGAAATACTTGAAAAAGCTGTAATTCACACAATAAATGAATAAAAAGGCATTCTACAAAAATCTAAAAAAATAATTTATAGAGGAAAATAAAATGAAGAGAAAAATTACAAAGATTTTATTGAGTATTATAATTTTTATAATAGCAATTTCTATAAAAGTAGAAAACATTTGGATAAAACCAATATTATTTATAGTAAGTTATTTAATAGTTGGCTTTGAGGTAATAAAGGAAGCAATTGAAAATATAACAAAAGGCAACTGGTTTGATGAACACTTTTTAATGTCAATTGCAACAATAGGAGCATTAGCAATTAAAGAATTTCCAGAAGCAGTAGCTGTAATGATTTTTTATAATATTGGAGAAATATTTGAAGAACTTGGTGAAAACAAATCTAAAAAATCAATAGCAGATTTAATGGATATTAAACAAGACTTCGCTAATGTAAAGTTAGAAGACGGAAAAATTGAAAAGAAAAAACCAGAAGAAGTATCTGTCGGAGATGAAATAATTGTAAAACCTGGAGAAAAGATTCCTTTAGATGGAGTAGTAATTTCAGGAAATTCAATGATAGATATGAAAGCTTTAACGGGAGAAAGTATTCCAAACAATGTAAAAAAAGGTGATACAGTAATTAGTGGAAGCATTAATTTAGATGGAATATTAACAATAAAAGTAACAAAAGTATATAGTGAATCAACTGTTTCAAAAATATTAGAATTAGTGAAAAATGCAAGCGACAGAAAAGCCAAAGCAGAAAACTTTATTACTAAATTTTCAAAAATATATACTCCGACAGTAATAACTTTAGCACTAGCAATAATCATATTTGGAGCACTATCAAAAACTTGTGAAATGACTAGTTGGATTTATAGAGCATTAACATTTTTGGTAATATCTTGCCCTTGTGCTTTAGTTATATCAGTTCCACTTAGCTTTTTTGTAGGAATAGGAGGAGCATCTAAAAAAGGTATCTTAATAAAAGGTAGTAGCTATATGGACATTTTAGCAAATTTGGATACAATTATTTTTGACAAAACAGGAACTTTAACAAAAGGAGTATTTGAAGTACAGGAAGTTGTAACTCACGATATTTCAAAAGAACAACTAATTGAATATACAGCTTTAGCAGAGCATTTTTCAAATCATCCAATAGCTAATTCTATAAAAAAATTATATACAGGAAAAGTTAAAATAAATAGAATATCAGACTTACAAGAAATAGCAGGAAAAGGAATTAAATGTAAAGTTGACGGAAAAAATATTTTAGTTGGAAGTAAAAAATTATTAGAAGAGCAAAAAATAGAAATTCTAGAAAATGAAAAATATACTGAAGGAACTATTTTATTTGTGGCAATAGACGAAAAATATGTTGGAAAAATAATAATTTCAGACACAATTAAAGAAGAAAGTTTAGACCTTATACAGAACTTAAAAAAACTTGGAGTAAAAAAGACAATAATGCTTACAGGAGATAAAAAAGAAGAAGCTGAAAAAGTATCACAGAAGCTAGGCATCAATGAAGTATATTCTAATCTTTTACCAAATCAAAAAATTGAAAAATTAGAAGAAATACTAGAATTTAATAAAATAAATAAATTAGGAAATATTGCGTATGTAGGAGACGGGATAAATGATAGCCCAAGTTTAGCAAGAGCAGATGTTGGAATTGCAATGGGAGCTCTTGGAAGCGATTCAGCAATAGAAGCATCAGACGTTGTTATTATGACTGATGAAATAAATAAAATAGCAGAAACAATTAAGATTTCTAAAAAGACAATAAATAGAGCAAAACAAAATATTACATTTGCTATATTTGTAAAAATATTAATTTTATTCCTAAGTTTATTAGGCTTAACTAATATGTGGATGGCTGTCTTTGCAGATGTTGGAGTAACTTTAATTGCAATATTAAACTCTTTAAGAAAAATATAAGTAAAATTTTCATAAAGGACATTGACAAAAAACTTTGGTTAAGGGATAATATAAAATAAATATAGTATACGAAGGAGGAAAATATGGCTTTCATATTTAATAAAATAACAGTAAGACCACAACTACCAAAAAGAATAGGAAAATTATATGATATTTCGTATAATATGTGGTGGTCATGGAATACAGAATTTCTTAGATTATTTAAAAATTTAGATATAGATTTGTGGGAAAAATGTGAAAAGAGTCCAGTAAAATTCTTGAAATTAGTATCTCAAGAAAAATTAGAATGGGCTACAAATGATAATGAATTTTTGAAACAATATGATAAAGTAGTTAATAATTTTGAAAATTATATGAATTCTAAAACAACTTGGTTTAGCAAAAAATACCCAGATAATAAAGACGACTTAATTGCATATTTTTCAGCAGAATATGGATTAGATGAAACAGTTCCAATGTATGCTGGCGGTCTTGGGATTTTATCAGGAGACCATTTAAAATCAGCTAGTGATATGGGAATTCCACTAGTAGCAGTAGGACTTTTATATAAGCATGGATATTTTCATCAAGAACTAGATTCAGAAGGAAATCAAAAAACTTTATATAGAGATATAGACATAAACTACTTACCATTAAAGCCAGTAAAAGATAAAAATGGTAAGGACTTAATGATTAGTCTAAAATTTCCACTAAAGAAACTATCTTTAAAAGTGTGGAGCATTGACGTAGGAAGAGTTAAATTATACTTATTAGATTCTGATATAGATGATAATATAGAAGAATATAAGGATATAACAACAACGCTTTATGGAGGAGACCAAGAAAGAAGAGTACAACAAGAAATGGTGCTTGGAATGGGAGGAGTTAGCCTTCTTAATAATCTTGGATACAATCCAAATGTATATCATATGAATGAAGGACATTCAGCATTCTTAACTCTTGAACTTATGAAAAACATTATAAAGGAAAAGGAATTATCATTCCAAATAGCTAGAGATATAGTAACTTCAAAAACAGTATTTACAACCCACACTCCAGTCCCAGCAGGAAACGATATTTTCCCAATAGAACTAATTTTAAAATATTTTGATAAATACTGGACAAAACTTGGAATTTCAAAAGAAGAATTTTTAAGTTTAGGAATGAAACCTGATGACGAGCAAAAAAATACATTTAATATGGGAATATTAGCATTAAAAATAGCAGGAAGAAAAAATGGAGTTAGCAAACTTCACGGAGCAGTTTCAAGAGAACTATTCTCAGAAGTATGGGCAAAAATTCCATCTAATGAAACACCAATAGATTATGTTACAAATGGTGTTCATACTTGCTCGTGGCTTGCACCTACAATGAAAGATTTATATAATGAATATTTAAGACCTTTCTGGCAGGATAATATTCAAGATGATGAAATATGGAAAGATATATTTAAAATTCCAGATGAAGAATTATGGAAAATTCATATGTCTAGAAAAGAAAAGCTTTTAAAAATTGTAAAAGACTCTACGACGAATATACTAAGAAAAGATAACTATTCATATGACGAAATAGATAAAATAGTTGGAGGAATCAGTCCTGATATCCTAACTATAGGATTTGCAAGGAGATTTGCTACATATAAAAGGGCAACTCTTATATTCAGAGATTTAGAAAGAATTACAAAAATATTTAATGAAAAGAATAAACCAATACAAATAATCTTTGCAGGAAAAGCACATCCTCAAGACAAAGAAGGACAAGATTTAATTAAGTACATACATGAATTATCTTTGAAGCCACAATTTAAAGGAAAAATATTTATACTAGAGAACTATAATATAGGAATGTCAAGATATTTAGTATCAGGTGTTGATGTTTGGTTAAACAATCCAAGAAGACCATTAGAAGCATCAGGAACTAGTGGACAAAAGGCAGCTATAAATGGAGTTATAAACTTTAGCGTACTTGATGGATGGTGGGCAGAAGGATATAACCAAAAGAATGGATGGGCTATAGGAACAAATGCAGATTATAAGAGTTATGATGAACAAGATGATGAAGATGCAAAAAGTTTATATAATACTCTAGAAAATAAAATAATTCCAATGTATTATTCAAAAGGTGAAAAAGGTTATTCAGAAGAATGGCTAGAAATGATGAAAAACTGTATTGTATCAAATGCAGGCAGATTTAGTACAGCAAGAATGTTACAAGATTATTTAAGCAAATTATATATTCCAGTAAGCAACTTAGGAAAAAAATATAGTGGAGATTTAAGTAATATCCTAGAATATGAAGAGTGGAAAGATAAAGCAACAAAAAATTGGAAGAAAATAAAAATAACTCAAAGTGAAGCAAATTATAATGATGTAACAGTAGATGCAGGAAATAAAATAAATGTAGAATGTTTTGTAGAACTTCCTGGAGATTTAATAAAAATAGAAAATGTTGAAATGCAAGTATATTATGGAAAAATAACAGAAGAAGGTGTTGTCGACGATATACAAATTGAGACTATGACATTAGAAAAAAATAAAGAAGACGATAAATATAAATTTTCAGCAAATATAGAATTAAAATCAGGTGGAGATTATGGATATACATTTAGAGCAATTCCAAAACATGATATGCTACTAGATTGGGCAAACTTAAATTTAATAAAGTGGATTAATGATTAACTATTAGTATTTCCTAAAGTAGGCTTAAGTTTATATTAACTTAAGCCTCTAAATTTATTAATCAGTTAAAATATTATAAATTCGGCAGTGGCGCGTAGCGACCAACCGGAGTGAAACGGAGGGCGAATTAAGCTGTTGTCGAAAACTTGTTTTCGCAACAATAGCTATATGCGTTAGCTGAAGCGAAGCGACAACAAGCCACAGAGAATTACAATATTTTAACTGATATCTAAATTAGGATAAATTTAATTAAATTAGTGTGTAAAATACTTGAAATCTACATATTATAATGTTATAATTGCCTATGGCATAAAGGAAATTTTTTAATTATAACGAAAGGAAGGATAAAAAAATGAAAAAACAATTAAGAAAAACAAAAATAGTAGGAACAATAGGACCAGCTAGTGAGCATAAATTGAAAGAATTATTTGAAGCGGGATTAAATGCAACAAGAATAAATTATTCACATGGAAGTTGGGAAGAACAAAAAGAAAAAACAGAAGCTATTTTACAGCTAAGAAAAGAAATGGACTTACCTATTGCACTACTTTTAGATATGCAAGGACCAGAAATTAGAACAGGAAAAATAGAAACAGGCAATGATAAAATACAACTTGAAGATGGACAAAAATTTACTTTTATTAATGAAGATATAATAGGAAATAAAGATAGAGTATCAATTTCATATAAAGAACTATACAAAGATGTTAAGCCAGGAGCAAGAGTTTTAGTAGACGATGGTGCAATAGAATTAGTAGTAGACGAAATAGTAGATAAAGACATAGTTTGTACAGTAGTCCATGGAAATGGACTTGGAAGCAGAAAAACAGTTAATCTTCCAGGAACAGCAGTTAAACTTCCTGCATTAAAAGAAAAAGATATTGAAGATTTAAAAACAGCATGTGAGCATGATTATGACTTTGTTGCAATGTCATTTACTAGAAATAAAGATGATATAATGCAAGTTAGAAAAGTTTTAGACGAAAATGGTGGAAAAGATATAAAAATAATTACAAAAGTAGAAAATGTTGAAGGTTTGCAAAATATGGAAGAAATCGTTGAGTATGCAGATGCTCAAATGATAGCACGTGGAGACTTGGCAACAGAAACTGATTTTACAGAACCACCTATTATGCAAAAGAAATTTATTAAATTATGCAATAAAGCAAGTAAAGAGGCTATAACAGCAACTCAAATGCTTGAATCAATGACACATCAACCACTTCCAACAAGAGCAGAAGCAAGTGACGTAGCAAATGCTATTTACGATAGAACAAGTGCAATAATGCTTTCAGGAGAATGTGCTCTAGGAGAGTATCCAGTAGAATGTGTTAAAACTATGGATAAAATTGCAAGAAAAGTAGAGCCTGATATTGGATATTGGAAGAGATTTGATACAAACGAGAATTTAGAATTAGATACATTAGAAGAAAATGTTGCATATTCAACTTGTATTGCAGCTAAAAATATGAATGCAGTAGCAATTGTTTGTTATACACATACTGGAGATTCAGCAAGATATTTATCAGGACTTGGAGCAGAATGTCCAATACTTGCAATAACAGATAATAGAAAAACATTTAATCAATTAGCATTAACATGGAATGTAATGCCTACATTTATTGAAGCAAAAGAAACAATTAACAAAACTATTGAAGCAGGAATTGAAAAACTAAAACAACAAGAGATTCTTGAAACAGGCGATATAATAGTAGTTGCAGGTGGAGATAAAATCGTTCCACTTGATAAATGCCCAATAAATAAAACAATTGGTGGAATTATAAAGATATAACATAAATAAACAGAATTTAGATTTTTAGAAACATTTGTATAAAAAATCTTTATTCTGTTTTTTTGCATTATTTTTATAAAGGAATTTTTATTATATGAACAATATTAATAAAGAAATAAAAAAGATTTTAACTCAAAAATATAATATAGAAACAGTAAAGATAGAAAAAAATAAAGAGTCAACTGATGGAAATGTATTTATTATTTATGGCAAACATAAAAAATATGTTGCTAAAATATATGACGATATAATTCATACTAAACGAATGGTAAATTTGCATTTATTATTGGATGAAAAGAAAATAAATGCTCCTAAAATAATAAAAAATATAGATGGTAATTATTATTATAAAATAATAGATAAGAATATTTATTTAGTAATATATTCTTTTATAGAAGGTAAAAAACTAGAATACTTTTATAAAGATAAAGGAAAATTAAATGAAAATCTTGTAAAACGAATTGCAAGAAATTTGCGAAAGTTACATAATATAGTAATAGAAAATGAAATAAAATTACCTAATAAAGAAAAGTCAAAATCATATAAAAATATATTAAATCTTCCTCAAATACCTTTTATGATAGAAGAAAATACTAATAGATACTCAATTCTGCATTTTGATTTAACAAAATCAAATATAATAATAGATAAAAATAAAATAAATTTCATTGATTTTGATGACAGCAAATATGGTGAATCTGTCTGTGATATAGCAATCATAATTTCTTTCTTATTCTTATCAAAAACTAATGGGATTGATTTAAATAATATAAAATTATTTCTTAAGGAATATTATAAAAACAACAAATTACAAAGCATGGAAAGTCCATTAATAAAAGAATATGGATTAAAATGGATTAATTACCTGTTAAATGAAAAGAAATTTAATACATCATTAACAGAAAGCTTTGAAGAAAAAAGAATATTAATTAGAAAATATTTATAAGAAAAAAGTGATTCTATTTTACTTTAGAATCTCTTTTTAGTTAATTATTTATTATTATCACTATTTTCTTTCAAATATCTTTGATACATTTTGTCCATACTAGAAATATATTGCATATCTTGTTTTAATTTAAATTTTTCATATTCTTCATTTGCTTTCTCAATAGCTTGATTGTGGGAAATTGAACCTGCATTATCTAATATTTTCTTTCTTCTAAATTTTAATAAATTATCTGTTGCCTCAATCCAATCTTGCATTGTCATTATATGTCGTTCTTTTGCTTCATCTTCTGCAAAAACAATAAAAAAGTTAGTTAAATCATTTAATTTATTTAATTCTTCTTGATTTAAATAATTTTTAGCTATTGATACATCATATTTATATATTAAACCATCTGGACTATTTTGCCAACTGGTAAGTCCCATATGTTCTTTATTAGAATCTACTCTATTATAAATAAGTTCTGCAGCAGTATGTCCCGAAATCGCATAGTGTAATTTATTTTGAACTATTTTAAAAAATGTATATGCTTCTTCTGATTTTGGATTATAATCAACTGCAGTTGCTATAAATAAATCTGTTATTTTTTGATAAGCCATTCTTTCACTTGTACGAATTACTTTGATTCTTTCTAATAACTCATCAAAATATTTTGTATCAAATTTGTTACCTTTAATAAATCTCTCGTCATTTAATGCAAATCCTTTTATCATATACTCTTTTAATAATTTATTTGCCCAAGTTCTAAATTTTATAGCTGGTTTTGAATTTGCTCTAAATCCAATTGAAATTATCATATCCAAATTATAATAACTTGTAAAATACTGTTGTCTTCCGTTGTTACCCATATGTGCAATTTTTGCACATGTGCTACCTTCTTCTAATTCTGCATCTTTATAAATATTATTTATATGTCTTATAATTCCAGTTCTATCTATTTTAAATAATTTTGCCAAAGATTCTGTATTAAGCCAAACGTTTTCATCTTGTAATATAACTTCAACTTTAACATTATCTTCTTCATCAGTATAAATTACAATATTATTTTCATTTCCAATTAGTCTGTTATCCATATAACTTCAACCTCATTTCTTATTTGCTACATAATATCAAACATTTGTTTATTTGTCAATATTTTCATTTTTGAAATAAAGTATAAGATTGACTTTTAAAATAAAACTAATTATAATGACTAGTATAGAAATCATATTATGAACATTTATGGAAAAAAAGTGATTCTAATTTAAATTTAAAATGTAGATATTAATTAAGAACTAGCAATTAAATGCAAAGGAGGAATAGTGGAAGCGGAATTAAGATATTACTATGGACTTGAAAAATATGAAGAATTATTAAATAAATTAAAAAAATTTGATAATTTAAAATATGAAGGTTGTT
>CANQLM010000050.1 GCA_947624735.1 uncultured Clostridia bacterium
ATAGGTCCTGATACTTTTGCTCCTGTCTTTTTAGCAGTATCTACTATTTTTTCAGCAGACTGTTCTAAAACTACATGGTCATAAGCTTTTAGTCTTATTCTAATCTTCTCACTTTTTTGTGCTACTTTTGTTGTAGCTACTTTTGTTTTTGTTTCAGTGCTTTTCTTTGTTGCCATTTGTTTTTCCCTCCTTAAAATTTTTAATTTTTTGGTCGGAAGTTATAAACGCACCCTGGTGTTTCTATTATTACCATTAAAATATCCCAAGTTTGCATGATTATCTTGGGGCTAAAGTGCTATAATATTTATAAAACTTGCCGCCTGGTCTTAAGCCACGACATACTCCATAGAAGTTCCCTCCATCACCTATTTTCAAGGCGTGTAGCCACATTCTACTTCAACGCTTCACTTACATGCTTTTCTATTATATAACAGAATTGTAACAAAGTCAATACATTTTTTGCTTTTTTCATTAATAAAATTTTCGTCCTTTTACTAAATATTTAATTCTATTTTATATGGTGGAGATGGTGAGAGTCGAACTCACGTCCACTAACCTTTCCTCATTATTTTCTCCGAGTGCAGTTTACTTAAAAATTTCTTCTTATTATAATAAGTAAACAATTATGATAAGATATATCCATTTAAAATACCTACTATTCTAATGGAAAGAATAGTTTTGTTTCCTACTTTAAGTCGTCGCTTTATCTAAAGCAGTAGGCTCTTTTAGATAAAACGTACGCTAGCAACTAGGCAGCGTAAGCTAATTCTCTATTATCAGCTTTTATATTTAAATTGCTTATTTTTTAAGTGGCCTTAAGCTCCACTACTCGCTTATAATGTATCAAGAGATAATGTCGAAACCATTTACATCCCCATATAATATATATTATACTATATTTTTGCCTAAATTTCAATTATTTGCTTTTATTTCTAAATACGAATATTTTACTTAATACATAATTTCCTATTGTAACTAAAACTTGCGAAATTATTTTTATTATTTTATCATTTCCTTTTAAAAGTGTTACTCCTACAAACATAACAAGCATATCCAATAAAAGTGTAGATATTCTAGATGTAACAAATTTAGTAATTTCTTTTAATTTATTTTTGTCTTTGCTTTCAAATACATATTTTCTATTTGTAATATATGCAAATAGAACACCTACTATCCATGATAATATATTGGCTATTTGTAATTGTATAGCATTTTCTGGATTTAAAAATGTATATATACATCCATAATATACTCCTAATGATACTATTGTCGTTAATATTCCAAATATTAAGTATAATATAACTTCTCTAGTTAATACTTTATTTATTAGTTCTTTCATTGGTTATTTTCCTTTCAAAAATAAAAAGTTTTATAGTAGCTAACTTCTCGCGCCTATAAAACTTATTTTGGCAGGGGTAGAAGGATTTGAACCCTCACGCACGGTTTTGGAGACCGGAATGCTACCATTAACATCATACCCCTATTTTACCTACACATATTATAATAACATATATAATGCTTTTGTGCAAGTAAAATTTTATAATTTAATAATTATTTAAGTTCTTTTCTATTTTGTTCTATTTCTTTTAGTACAGACTCTAAAGATTTAGAAAGTGATTCAAGTATTCCATCAGCATATTCTCTAGCACCACTTGTAATTTGTCTTGCATTTTCATTTGCTGCTGACATTATTTCATTTTTTTGGTCATAGGCTTTTTTAGTAATTTCGTGTTCATCTATCATTGAAATTATTCTATTTTCAGCTTCTTTAACAACATCATCAGCTTCTTTTTTAGCTTCTGCTAAAATTCTTTCTCTTTCTTCTCTTACCCATTTAGCTTGTTTTAAGTCATCTGGAAGTTTAAGTCTTATTTCCTTTATTAAGTCTAAAACTGCTTCTTGATCAACAATGCATTTATCTGATAAAGGCACTTTTTTGCTATTTTCTATTAGGTCTTCTAATGATTCTAACAATGTAAAGATTTCCATATTAGTTCTCCTCTTTTATAAATAATAAATTTGCTCTACCATATTTTCTTTCGTCTATTATTTCTATTCCTTTCAAGGTTTCTAAGCTTCTTTTGTCTCTACATATTTCATCAGTTTCTAAAATCATTATTCCGTTTTTATTTAATATGCCTTTTTCTATAATTATTTTTACACTATCTACTGACAAATCATCTTTATAAGGTGGGTCTATAAAAATAATATCACATTTTTCATTAAGCTTTTCTAAACATTTTTTATAGTCTTCATTTATTATTATTGCTTGACTTAAAAATTTTGTTTTGGTTAAGTTTTGTTTTATCATTTTTATAGCTTCATAGTTTTTGTCACAGAAATATGTTTTTTTTGCTCCCCTAGAAATTGCTTCTATTCCTAACGCTCCACTTCCAGCAAACAAGTCTAACACTACTGAATCGATTATTCTATTTTGAATTATATTAAATAATGATTCTTTTACTCTATCTAGTGTTGGCCTTGTTGAAAGACTCTCTA
Organism: uncultured Clostridia bacterium; assembly: GCA_947624735.1. Lineage (GTDB taxonomy): Bacteria > Bacillota > Clostridia > TANB77 > CAG-508 > CAG-793. The sequence goes on from CANQLM010000050.1 coordinate 2,500, forward strand.
TGGAACTTAATTTTGTACCTCTTGCTTTTCCGCTTATAACTCTCATAGTCCTATTTTATTCCTATTTTAGTAATTGTCAATAGCCTACCATAAATTGTAATATATCTTTAATGTATATGTAACACACCTATTTTATCATACTTTTTTAATAAAATAAAGAGATAAATGCTATTTTTTTGCATTTATCTCTTATTTTTTATTACAAAAATGTAATTTTATTAATCTTCAGGCTTAATTTCTTTTAAAAGTTCTAATTGAGATATTAATAATGATTCCATTTTAGCTTTATATACGTCAAACTGTTTATTAACATTTTCAAGCTCTTTTTTCTTTTCTGTTATTTCTGCTTCTAATCCTTTTGTTGCTTCTTTAGCTTTTAATTCTGCCTCTTTAACTATTTGTTCAGCTTGTTTTTGGGCTGCACTCTTAACTTCTTCTGATGCAGATTGTGCTAACAAAAGTGTACTTTGTAATGTTGATTCGATTTGAGTATAATGTTCTAATTTTGATTTAAGTTCTTCAACTTCTTTTCTATTTTCTTGAACTTCTTTGTATATTTTTTCGTAATCTTTTGTTAAATCATCTAAAAATTCATCTACTTCTTCTGGGTCATATCCATTTAAAGTTTTTTTAGAGAATTTTTTGTTTTCAATTTCTAATGGTGTAATCATTATTTCCTCCCTAAACAAGTTTTAAATTATATTTTCTTTAGGATTAGTTATTTGAATTTCCTTTTAACCAAGAACCTGGTCTTTTTGTTTCTTCTTCTGCAGTATTAGAAAGTTCATAATTATATGGAACTACAACAAATATTGAATTAGATATTTTTTGCATATTTCCATCTAAAACATGTACAGCACCACTAATAACGTCTATTATTCTTCTAGCTACGTCTTTATTTACATACTCTAAATTTATAATAATAGATTTTCTCTCTCTTAATAAATCACAGATTTTTTCTGCTTCTTCAAATTCAGTTGGTTGTGTAATAACCATTCTTGCTTGTGGTTGCATATTAACAACTTTATTTGATTTTCTTCCGAAAAGACCTTTTATACCTTCATTTTCTTCATCTTCTTCAGCGTAATCTTCTACGTCCTCGTAATCCTCATCATAATCTTCTTCTACTGCGTTCATGTTGAACATATTCATCAACTTATTTACTACGTTTGCCATTTAAAAATAACCTCCTATTATCTTTTCATTCGTTTTACGACTAAATCTAGTATCTTACTTTTTTAAATTGTTGTCAATACATTTTTTCAAATGTAATTGTTATTTAATGGTTTTGTAATTTTTTTGTAACAAATACCATTTTTTGCTTTTTTTAATTATTTGCTTGTATCTAGCTTGTTTCTTGTATTTGCTCTACTGTTGGTTCTAATATTAATTCATCATATAACATTATTGATGTCTTTACATTATCTTTTAGCTCTAGATCCTTAATTTGAGAAGTGCTGTAATTAGTAACAATTGAGTAATCTTCCGCTTTTTTTATAACCTTTACAAGCACTTTTTCTAAATAACCTGCTTTAGTTCTAATTACATAATTTAGATTATTTTCTTCTAAAATAGCGGAATTTGCAACTTTATAGCCCGAGCAGTCCCACCATATTATGTCAAATATTATTTTCCTATATAGTAGTAATTCATCTATACCTTCTGTGAAACTCAAAATTAGTGTTACTTCTGTATCGTTTTCTTTTGTAATATATTCTATTTTTGCATCTACAATTTTTGAACTTGGAAGTAATATTTTGACTTTAGTTCCTATTTCTGCTTCATTAGCTTCTGGTGTTCTTGAAGTACATGCAATGTAGCAAATAAAGTTGTTTACAATTTTTCCAGTTTCACTACTTGTTGATATTATTTGTCCTGTTTTTAGATTTAAACTTGAGAAGAAGTCTTTATTATATTTTGAAAAATCTGTTGTGTTAAGTGTATTTTCTAATCCATCTATTCTATAAGATACTATTCCACTAACTGGAGATTTTATGTATTCTGAACCTGAATTTAATTCATTTTCATAACCGCTTCTTTCATCGATTAATTTTTTTAAGTATGAGCCACTTGGACTTTGTTCACCTGCAATTTGTGCTTTTCTTTTTACCAAACTATTTATATCTTTTTTTGTTTCTTGTATTGTTTGCATACTATTTAATTGATTTATATTTCTTAACTTTTCACTTATTTGTGTGTCTAATAACTTGGTATCTGCTAAAGATAAATCATCATTATTGTTTTCTATTGCTTCTTGTATTTTTAAATCTAGTGTCTTTATTTTTTGCCTTAAATTGTCCTCTCCATTTGAATAATATCTAAATATTGATTCTCCTTTTGCTACTCTAGAGCCTTCATATACTATTTGCTCCATTCCATTTTTGTAATTCTCACCCTGAATTATTTGTTCTTCTCTAATTATATATCCTGTATCTGTTTCTTCTTTTGAGATTTTTCCGTTCTTGACTATTACTGTGTTACTTGGATTTATAACTAAGTTTACAATAGATACTATAGTGTAAATAATTATTATAGTTAAAATAGACATACTTAAAAAAGACTTAAGTTTATTAAGTTTCTTTTGCTTTTTTAAATTTGTCTGCTTTTGTCTATTTTTCTCCACTTATTTCCTCCAAAATAATTTTTACATTTTCTTCTTTTGTATTTTTTATGCTATCTAGCCAAATTGCATTTTTATATCCTCTAAACCACGTTAACTGTCTTTTTGCATATCTTCTACTTTCTTGCTTTATTTTTTCAATCATTTCTTCTTTTGTTATTTTTCCATCTAAATATTCAACAACTTCTTTATATCCTAATCCTTGCATTGCTGTTGGAAAGTTTTTATATTTTTGTAAAACATTTTGAACTTCATTAATTAGACCTTGCTCTATCATTTGATCTACTCTTTTATTAATTCTATCATATAAAATTTCTCTATCTGTACTTAGTACAAATATTTTATAATCATATTCTAATTCTTTTCTAGATTCTATTTCAAGTTCTGTTTTTGTTTTTCCAGTAGAATGATAAATTTCTAAAATTCTAGACAATCTTTTTCTATCATTATTGCTAACTTTACTTGTTGCTAAAGGATCTATTTTATATGCCTTATTATATAATTCAGATATTTCTATATTTTCTAATTCTTTTCTATAATCTAAGTCTGTATTCTCTTCTTTATATTCTATATTATAAATTAGAGAATTTATATACAATCCGGTTCCGCCAACAAGTATTGGTGTCTTTCCTTTTGCTAATATTTCTTTTATTGTTTTATCTGCATCTTTTTTAAAGTCTGCTACACTATACCTTGTCTCTGGACTCACAAAGTCAATTAAATGGTGCTTTGCCATACTTCTTTCTTCTAATGTTGGTTTTGCCGTTCCTATATCCATATTTTTATATATTTGCATTGAGTCGCATGAAATTATTTCACCATTTATTTTATTTGCTAGTTCTATTCCAAGTGAAGTTTTTCCTGATGCTGTTGGACCACATATTACTACTATTTGTGGCTTTTTCATTTAAGATATCCTCCTAATTTTTAGGTGCCATTTTTAATATTTCTAATCCTATGTTTCTTACATAATTGCATTCTAAAATAATAATTATTATATCTATAACTAAGCAAATAATTATATTTTTTATAAATTTATCTTTTTCAATATATGAAGATTTAAATTTATTTATTTGTATTGCAATTGGCGATGCTATTACAATCATATTTATTGGAAATATGCTAAATAGTATCAGTGGTTTTATATTGTTTGCCATTTCCTGCAATAAGTTAGCTTGCCCTATTGAACAAATTATATTTGCTAAAATAAAATTTACTATTATTAAAATTATTGCAATTTTAAACCTTGTTTCTAAACCTTTTAGCATATTAAATACTGAAAGTATTGAAACTATATTTAAAACTACTATTGAAACTATTATTATGTTTATCATATCGTTCCTTCTATATTTATCTTCTTGAAAATTTCTTTTCTATGTCTGTTTTAGACATTTTTATTACTGTTGGTCTTCCATGTGGACAGCTAAATGGGTTTGGAAGTTTTAAAAGTTCTTCCATTAGGCTGTCTACTTCTTGTTTTGTAAGTGCCATGTGTGCTTTTACTGCTGCTTTGCAAGCTACTGTTGCTAAGAATTTATCTTCCAATTCTTGTTTTGCAGTTCTTGCGACTGTATTTATTTCATCTAGAGTCTCTAAAAATATTTCTTTAGTGTCGAAATCTAGACAAAATTCTGGTACTCCAGTTAATTTTATTGTATTATCTCCAAACTCTTCAACTACAAATCCAGCTTTTTCAAATAATGCTCTATTGTCTTTAAATATTCCCATTTCTTTATTATTAAGATTTATTATATCTGGTAATAACATTAATTGAGAATCTTTTTCTTTCTCACTATAATAATTCTTTTTTACTTTTTCATACATTATTCTTTCATGTGCTGCGTGTTGATCTAATATGTACAAGTCATTATTTATGCTTAAGATTATATAAGTATTAAATGCTATTCCTATAAAATTATAAGGTAATTTTGAATCTTTGCCATCTCCATCAAACATTGATATTTCATTATCTTTTATTGGAGAGATTGGATACCTTTCCTCTTCTTCTGCAATTTTTTCTTGATATTGTTTTTTTGCATCTTCTATATTTCTTCCGAATAATTTTTTGTACATTTCTTCAAAAGACATTTCTTCTTTTGGCTCTTCTGCTTTTTCTTCAGCTTCTTCTTTTTCTTTAGTTTCTGTTGTTTTCTCTGCTTCTTCTATTTGCTCTGTTTCTTTGTCTTCTTCTGTTTCATCTGCTTTTTTAGATTCATCAGTTTCGTTAGGTTCTTCTTGTTCTTCAGCTTCGTTAAGTTCTTTTGTCTCTTCTTTTTCGTTAAGTTCACTTTCTTTTTGTTCTTCTACTTTCTTATCTTTTTCTAATTCTTTTGAAAGTTCTTCTTTTCCTTCTAATTCTTCAGATACTTTCGAATCTTGGGTTGTTTCTTCTTCATCCTCTTTCTTTTCTTCTTTAGAGCTATTTTCCATTCCTTTTATAAAAGTAGTAAATTTATTTAGCCCCTTTGATATTTCTTCTGCAGTAGTTGCTTTAGCAATTTCTTGTACAAATTTAGTTCTTGTATCTTCATCTAGTCCTTTTATTGTCTCTTTAAAATCACTAAACTTTGGACCTTCATCTTTTGCTTTTTCTTCTTTTTCTGAGTTATTTATTTTTGATGATTCAAATGTTTTATTTAATCCCCAAGCTTCAATTCTATCTTTATTTTTTATTTCTTTTAATATGTCATTAGGAGTTACATCACTGTAATCTTTTTCAGTATCAGAAACTAAGTCCCCTTTAAGCAATGTCTCTTTTATTGAGTGATATACTGCTTTAAATACTTTTGTTTCTTCTTGAAATCTTACTTCTAATTTTGTTGGATGAACATTAACATCAACTTTTTTTGCATCCATATCTATATTTAAAATTAAAAATCCATGTTTTCCAACTGTAACTAATCCTTTAAATCCTTGTTCAGCTGCACTTGTTAAAGTTTTGTCCTTAATAAATCTATGATTTACAAAAAATAATTGGTTTGCCCTATTTGAACGAGAAATTATTGGTTTTCCAATAACTCCTGTAACGTGCATATCTTCATATGTATAATCTACTGGCAATATGTTTTCCACAACTTCTTTACCATAAATTGCATAAATGCAATCTTCTATTTTTCCGCTTCCATTAGTTTGTATTATTGTCTTTCCTGAGTTTATTAATTTTATTGCTACATTTGGATTGGCTAGAGCTATTCTAGTTACTGCATCTTCTATATATCCAAGTTCAGTAAAATCTTTTCTTAAAAATTTATATCTTACTGGTGTATTATAAAATAAATCTTTAACAGTTATACTTGTTCCATTAGATGTACCTTCTTCATGTTTATCAACAAGTTCTCCACCTTCAAAAACAACTTTATAGCCCATCTTGCTATCTTTTGTTTTTGATACTAATTCTATTTTTGCTATTGCTGCTATACTTGCTAATGCCTCACCTCTAAAGCCCATAGATTTAACTTTTTCTAAATCTTCTGCTTTTCTAATTTTACTTGTTGCATGTCTTTCAAAAGCAATCTCCATATCATCTGGCATTATACCGCTTCCATCATCTATTACCCTGATGTAAGAAATTCCTCCGTTTTTAACATCTATTGTAATATTTTTAGCTCCCGCATCTATTGAGTTTTCTACTAACTCTTTTACTGCTGATGCTGGTCTTTCAATAACTTCTCCAGCTGCTATTTGGTTTATTGTCAAATCATCTAATAAAACAATTTTTCCCATTTAAGTTCCTCACTTTCAAAATTCAAATTGATTATATCATAACTTAAATATTTTTGTACAGTATTCGTAACCAAATTATTTAATTATGAATAATATATACCATACTAAAGATTTTACAACTTGAATATTGCTTTATTCAAGAAATCTTTGATAGGAGGTAAGCAAATGAGAGGTTGTTGTAACGGTGAATACCTATGGTTCATTATCCTTATAGTTTTACTATGTGGATGTGGCGGTTGCGGTGGAAGAGATAATGACTGCGGATGCATGTCAAACCCACCTTGCTGTGGTAACTAATTATCTTAATTGATAATTGCCGAAAACTTTTATAATTGATGGAAGGAGGATTTTCATAATGCCAAATAACGGATGCGGAAGAGATAATGATTGCTGTTGCTTAATAATAATTGTTCTTTTATTATTATGTTGCTGTGGTGGAAATAAAGGTTTCTGCTGCTAGAATTTAAGTAGTTAATACATTTTTTAAATAATTTTATTTCTTATTCAAAAAATATCTGTCACTAAAATGGCAGATATTTTTGATATATCTTATTTTGTTTTTATTAAATTTTTAAATATTTCTATACTGTCTATTTTTTCCCAAGTGCATT
>CANQLM010000051.1 GCA_947624735.1 uncultured Clostridia bacterium
AAAAAAAGAAGGAATAAAAATGGAACTAAGTGAATTTAATTACGATTTACCAGAAGAACTAATAGCACAAGTACCAATAAAAAACAGAGATGAATCAAGACTGTTAGTTCTAGATAGAAAAAATAAAACATACGAAGATAAAATATTTAAAGATATCATAGATTATCTAGAACCAGGAGACTGTTTAGTTAGAAATAATACTAAGGTAATACCAGCACGACTTTATGGAAAAAAAGAAACAGGGGCAAATGTCGAATTTATACTTTTAAAAAATATAGAAGGCGACATTTGGGAGTGTATGGTAAGACCAGGAAATAAATTGCATATAGGTGCAAAAGTAATATTTGGAGATGGTTTACTTACAGCCGAAATACTAGATACTTTAGAAGGTGGAACAAGAAAAGTACAGTTTTTTTATAAAGGAATTTTTAATGAAATATTAGATAAAATAGGACTTATGCCACTTCCACCATATATACATGAATCACTAAAAGATAAAGACAGATATCAAACAGTATATGCTAAATACAATGGTTCTGCAGCTGCACCAACTGCGGGACTTCATTTCACACCAGAACTATTAGAAAAAATAGAAAAAAAGGGTATTGAAATAGCAAATGTTACGCTTCATGTAGGAATAGGAACATTTAGACCAGTTAAAGAAAAAAATATAGAAGACCATAAAATGCATACAGAACATTTTTATATAAAACAAGAAGACGTAGATAAAATAAACAAAGCAAAACTTTCAGGAAAAAGAGTTATTTCAGTAGGAACTACATCATGTAGAACATTAGAAACAGTAGCAGATGAAAATGGATTGGTAAGAAAAGTAGAGGGCGACACAGGAATATTTATTTATCCAGGATATAAGTTTAAATGTATTGATGCACTTATAACCAATTTTCACTTGCCTGAGTCAACACTTCTAATGTTAGTATCAGCATTTTCAGATAGAGAATTTATATTAGATGCATATAAACATGCAGTAGAAAATAAATATAGATTTTTTAGCTTTGGTGATGCAATGTTTATTAAATAAAAATATTATAAAAGACGGCTATTTTATAACAGGGAGGTAACAATGAAGCCATCAGTAACATATGAATTATTACACACAGATAAGGTAACAGGAGCAAGAAGAGGAGTAATACATACTCCTCATGGAGATATACAGACACCAATTTTTATGCCGGTTGGAACCCAAGCTACTGTAAAATCAATGACAGTAGAAGAATTAGAAGAAAATGGAGCACAAATAATACTTTCAAATACTTATCATTTATATTTAAGACCAGGAAGTAAGCTAGTAAGAAAAGCAGGCGGACTTCATAATTTTATGAGATGGGACAAGCCTATTTTAACAGACTGTGGTGGATTTCAAGTATTTAGTTTAAGTGATTTAAGAACAATAACAGAAGATGGAGTTGAATTTAAATCACATCTAGATGGTAGTAAACATTTTTTCTCACCAGAAAAAGTAATGGAAATAGAAGAAGATTTAGGAGCAGATATAATAATGTCATTTGACGAATGTTGTCCATATCCATCAACTTATGAGTATACAAAAGATTCAATGGAAAGAACAACAAGATGGGCAAAAAGATGTAAAGAAGCTCATACAACTGAAAATCAAGCATTATTTGGAATAGTACAGGGTGGATTCTATGAAGACTTAAGAGAAAAATCAGCTAAAGACTTAATTGAATTAGATTTTCCAGGTTATGCAATAGGAGGAATAAGTGTAGGAGAGCCAAAAGAAGAATTTTTAAAAATGCTTAAATTTACAACTCCTTTACTTCCAGCAAATAAACCTAGATACTTAATGGGGGTTGGTTCACCAGATTACCTTATAGAAGCGGCAATGGCAGGAATAGATATGTGCGATTGTGTACTTCCAACTAGAATAGCAAGAAATGGTACAGCAATGACTTCACACGGAAAAATTGTAGTTAGAAATGCTACTTATGCAGAGGATTTTTCACCACTTGATCCAGAATGTGATTGCTATACTTGTAAAAATTACACAAGAGCATATCTAAGACATTTAGTTAAATGTAATGAAATTTTAGGAGATAGATTATTATCAATACATAATATAAAATTCTTGACTAATTTAATGGAAAGAGTTAGAATTGAAATTGAAAATGACAATTTACTCAACTTTGCTAAAGACTTTTACAAAAAATACGGTTATACAAATGAGGAGGAATAACTATGGATTTAATGCAAGAAAATCCGATTGAAGTAAAGAAAACACCTAAAACGAAAATATTTGTTATTATTATAATTATACTAATTATAATTTTATTAATTGCGGCAATAATAATATGGCTTTATGCACAACAATTAAAAAGTCAGCTTTTTAAAGTAAATATAGATGGAATTGCAAATAGTAGAGCAACTAGTGAAGAAGGACTTTTTATAATTGAAAATAATAAAGTCTATACATCGATTAGCAATGTTTGTGCTTATGTTGGATATACTTATTATCCGGGTGGGTATAAACAATATTCTGAAGACAAAACAAAATGCTATGTAAATAATAGTAAGGAAATAGTTACATTTTCATCAGGTTCTAAAGAAATAATAAAATATCCAGCAGATAATGCACAATCACAGAAATTTGTAATAGATGAGGAGGTTATTTCAAGAGGAAATAAACTTTATGTAAGTGAAAATGGATTAGAAAAAGCATTTAATTTACTTATAGATTATTATCCAGAAACTAACACTGTTAGTATATCTACACTCCCATATTTAACTGCATATTATGAAAGAAGTATAAGTAATGCAAGTTTAGAAAATTCTGATTTTAGTGACCAAATAAAATTTAATAATGAAAAGGCATTATTAAAGAGCCTAATAGTTGTTAAAGATGAAAATACAGGTTTATACGGAGTAGAAATAATAAGTCCTTTAGGAGAGGTAACTAACGTAATAACACCAAGATTTATGCAAATTGAATATATGGAAGGAACAGATGATTTTATAGTTACTACTCAAGAAAAAAAGGTTGGAATATATGGTAGTGATGGGTTAACAAAAGTAAAACCAGATTATGATACAATCAATGTAATAGATAAAAATATAGGCTTGTATTTAGTTTCAAGTAATAATAAACAAGGAGTAATTAATAGTAATGGAAAAATAATAATTCATCAAGATTATGATGAGATTGGACTTACACCAGGTTCTTATGATGACCCTAATGTAACAAATAATTATCTTTTATATGATAGTTGTATACCAGTAAAAATAAATAATAAATGGGGGTTAATAGATATAAATGGACAAACAATAGTTAGTCCACAATATGATGAAATAGGATGTAAAACTGTTCTTGAAACTGGATTTAAAAATACTACAGGAGTTGTAATTATTCCAGACATAAATGGAATTGTTGTTAAAACTAATCAAATGGGAGAAGACGAAAGAACAGTAATTGAAAAATATGGAATAATAAATGCATCAGGTGAGCAAATGATAAACACTGTATTAGATTCAGTATATACCGTAACTATAGCTGATGTTACAACTTATTATATTACAGCCCAAAATCAAACAATAGACATAGTAAATTGGTGGTATGAACAAGTAGCTCAAGGAAGAGTGTCAGAACAAAATAATCAGACTAATCAAACTATCAATAACCAAAGCAATACAATAGGACAAAATACTATAAATAATAGTAATAATGTATAATATATAGCAAAATATGAAAGGAGATATACTAGAAAAAATGAGTGTAAAAGATATTCTAACAACTGTAGTTGTAGTTATTATAATTTTTCTAATATACTATATAGCTTATGCAGAAAAAAGAAGGCAAGAAAAATCTATAAAAAAAATGCAAGACGAACTAAAAAAAGATGATAAGGTAATTACATACTCGGGTTTATCAGGTGTAATAGAAAAGATAGAAGACGACAGAATAATCTTAAAAACTTATCCAGACAATGTAAAAATTTCTATTGAAAAATGGGCAGTTGCAGGGTTAGATGATAGAACAATTAAGTAATAAATCAAAAGCACTTCACATATATTTTAAGCAAGATAAAATATGGAAAGGTGGAAGTGCATATGGAAAATGTAAAAAAATTAGAGGAAAATACTAAACCTAGAAATTTTCTTAAAATTATTAAAGGGAGTGTAATCTCAATAGTATTGACATTAGTTCTACTATTAATAACAACACTTATTCTTACATATACAAATGTATCAGAAAATATTATACCAACAGCCGTTATAGCTATTTCAGCGATAAGTATTTTAATTGGAAGTGTTCTAAGTTCAATGAATATTAAGAAAAATGGACTTGTAAACGGAGCTTTAGTTGGTGCAATATATATGATAGTTATATATTTATTATCAAGTTTAACAATTACAGGCTTTACAATAAATATAAAAACAGTTATAATGTTAGCAATTTCTATTGTAGCAGGAATAATTGGAGGAATAATAGGAGTAAATATACATAAATAATAGGAGGAAAAATGAAAGCACAAAACAAATTAAATGTAGTTTTAACTGTATTAGTAATTATACTAATATCTATAATATCTTTTGCCGGAGTATATCGCTTAGACAAAAACCAAATGGTAAGTGTTTTACCTAATTATATATTAGGAACAGATATAAGTGGTTACAGAAAAATAACACTTGAAGTAATAAATGAAAATGATGGAGAACAAAGTAGTTCGGAAACTGTAGAATTAGGTGCAACAGAAAATGCTACTCAAGAAGAAAACCAGATAGCAGAAAATAATATTCAAGAAGAAACTACAAATGAAATAGATAATGAAACTTTAAAAGAAGAAAATGCAGAAAAATATAGAAAATCTGCAGATATATTTAGAGCTAGATTAAAAAGTTTAAAAGTTGAAGATTATACAGTTTCTTGTGATGAAAACTCTGGAAAAATAGAAATTACAATTCCTGAAAATGACCAAACAGATACAATAATATCAGATATAGTACAAACAGGTGAATTCTCAATATCTGATACAAATACAGGAGAAATACTCCTTACAAATAAAGATGTAAAAAGTGTAAATGTTGGCGTAACAGAATCATATGGTTATTATTTAGCAGGTATGAATATTAATTTTAAAACCTCAGCAAGTAAAAAATTAAAAAACATATCTATAGACTATAATTCAAATGCAGTTATTGAAACTAATACAGTATCAAATGATGTAGTACAAAATGATACAGTAGAAAATGAAGTAGCAGAAACAAATACAGTAAATAATGGTAATGAAATAGATAATGAAGATTCAGATGAATCAACAGAAGTTGCTAAAACAATTGATTTAAAAATAGATAATGTAACAATGCTTTCAACAGGATTCTCAGAAACAATAGAAAATGGTACTTTATCCCTTACAATAGGAAGTTCAACAGATGAAGAAGAAATAAAAGAAACTGTTTATGGTGGATATAATGTAGCAGCAATTATAGAAAATGATCCACTACCAGTTGAATATGATGTTACAGGAAATATTTATGTGCAATCAACAATACAAGTAAGTGATGTAAATATTATAGTTTATGTAATAATTGGAATAGCTGTAATTTTATCAGTTCTAATGATAATAAAATTTAAAATGAAAGGACTATTATTTAGCATACTTTCAGTAGGATATGTTGCAATACTTTTATTAGTAATTAGATGTGCAAATGTTGTATTATCAATAGAAGGAATATTTGCAATAGGATTATCTTACATTTTAAATTTAGTATTTAATTATATACTATTATTAAGTATAAATAATAAAGAACTAAGCAAAAAAGAAAGAATTGAAAAATATGATAACACATTAAAAAAATATGGACTAACTCTAATACCAGTAGTATTACTTTCAATAATATGTTGTTTCATAAATTGGGATACAATATATAGTTTTGGAATGGTTATGTTCTGGGGAATAGTTATCAGTTTATTATATAATTTAACTATAACAAACTTGCTTATAAGAAATAAATAATTTAGGAAAGGAGAGTATTGTTAAACGAAACAATACAATAAAAAATGAAGAAAAAAATATTATATGTAGTATTAGCTATTATATTTATTGTTGCACTTATTCTAACAGCTGTAGTAGGATTAAAAGTTGATTTAAATTATGCAGAAGGAAATACAATAACCTTCACAGTAGGAAAGAATATAACAACTGAAGAAATCAGTAATATAGCAAAAGAAGTATTTGGAAATGATGAATTTTTAGTTCAAGAAGTAGAAATGTTTGGAGATAGTGCATTAATAAAAGTAAGAAAAGATATTACAGAAGGACAATTAAGTAACTTATGTACTAAGTTAAACGAAAAATATGAAATCGAATTAGAAACAAGTGACTTAGATGTAAATCATATACCAAATAATAAACTAAGAAATGTAATACAACCTTATATTATTCCAATGGGATTATCAACTTTACTAATTGTAGCTTTTTATGCAATAAGATTTAAAGGAACTAAAAAAATGCTTAATCTAATAAAATATTTAATTATAGCAGAAGGATTATTATACAGTTTATATGCAATATGTAGAGTACCAGTAAACGAATTAACAATGCCACTTGCAGTAACAGTATATACGTTAGTAGTTATAATTTACTCAGCAGTTAATGAATTAAGCCTAGATACAAAACAAGCAAAGAATGAACAAAATAAACCAGAATAAAATAAAAAACTCTTCTTAATTAAAAATAAGAAGAGATTTTTTATATGAATAATTTATAATTTGATAGAAGTGTCTAAAGCAATTTTTATCATATTATCTAATGATTGTTCTCTATCTTTACTAGAAATTTCTACATCTTTAAATCGTGAATCAACTGCTGTTAAAAGACAAGTAGCTTTTTTATTAAGATATTTTGCAGTATAAAATAAAGCAAAAGATTCCATTTCTGCACCAATAATGTGCAAATCTTGTGGAAAACGTGCTTTAAATTCATCAAAATTTTTAACATAATAATCAAAAATCTCACTACAAATAATGTTTCCTTTATGAAGTTTTAAATTCTTTTCAGAAGCAGTTTGCTCAATTAAGTTGTTTAAATTTTTATCTGCATATGTTATATGACAATTTTCTCCAGTCAAACCATATGCAAAATTACCTTCTGTATAACTTGCATCTACTAAAATAGTATCCAAAAGTTCAATTTCAGGAATATATACTCCACACGAGCCAAGTCTTATAATACATTCAACATCATAAAATTTAAATAATTCATAACAATATATTCCTATACTTGGCATTCCCATTCCAGAAGCAAAAACAGTGATTTCTTTTCCATTATAATTACCTGTATATGCAAACATATTTCTAATTGAGTTAACTTGTTTTACATTTGTTAGAAAATTATCAGCAATATATTTTGCTCTTAAAGGATCCCCAGGCATTAAAACGATTTTAGCAATATCTTCTTTTTTAGATTCAATATGTGGTGTCATAACTACCTCCTAGAAATAATTTAAGAATATTATATTTGTTTCATAAAATTAAGTCAACAATTTTAAAATTATTGGATAAGAAAAAGTAAGAAATTAATAAGATTTTAATTGAAAAAAATTTATTTTATTAATGAAAAAACTTAATAAAAATTAAGGTAGTTTAAATATAGCATAACACCTATATTTAATCAACATTTTTAACTTAAAAATTATATTACATTTTTGTAAAATAAAAAAAGTAGTAATCTCAAAATAAATGCTTTAAATAGCATAGTTAAGAGATTACTACTTTTTTATTAAGTTTTTTCATTAATAAAATTAACATAATAAATAAAACTGATTCAATAAATTATTATGAAAAAGCCATAAAAATAAGGTAAATATAAAAAATAAAAAAAGGAGGAGAAAGGTATAAAATAAAATTTTATACAAGAAAACTTATGAAAGCAAGTGAAAAGAAATGGATAGCAGTATTAGCTATAGTATCAGCAGTAATTATAGTAGGAGTACTAATTGCAAAAAATGTAGGAGGAAAGGAAGTAAACACAGGGGAAAATGTAGATAAACCAAAAGAAGAATTTGTAGAAGTATTAGAAGATGGAACAAGATTAAATACAAGTAGTGAAATGAAGAAAACAAAAAGAGTAAGAGGGATAGAAATAACAGATATACAAGTAACAGAAAAAGATAATGAAACATTAATATTAGGAACATCAACAAATGTAACAGACACAGTACAAGGAGAGATATCAGTAGATATAAAAGTAATAGATAAAGAAGGAAAAGAGATAACGAAATTATATGCCTTTATAGGGAAATTAAATCCAGGAGAAAGTGAACAATTTGTAGCAAGTGCATCATTTGACTATGCAAATGCATATGACTTTGAAATAAAAGAATCAGAATAAAAATCCGAAAGTTTTTACAATGAAAAGTAGAAACAAAAAAGGAAGGAAAAAATGGAAAGAGAGAAAAGAACAAAAGGAATAACATTAATATCATTAGTAGTAACAGTAATAATCTTGTTAATATTAGCAGGAATAGGTATAGGAATGGTAACAGGAGAAAATGGGCTACTAAGGAAAGCAATACAGATAAGAGAAAAGACAAATATAGAAGATTATAGAGATACAATAGAACTAAATAGAGGCAGACCAGAAATCGAAAGTGGAGCAAATGGAATAAACAGTAAAAAATATATGGACATGTATGAAGAAGAACTAAGGAACGAGAAAAAATTAGAAGACGCATCAATAACTAGAGTAGATGAAGGAAAAATAAGAGTAGCAACCAAAGAAGGATATGTATACTATGTAACAAAAGATAAAACAGAATACATAGGAAAACAAGGAAAAGGAGAAGTTCCAACAGTAAATAGTAGTAATACAAAAGTAAAAATAACCCCAAGTGAATGGACAAAAGGCAAAGTAAGAATAACAATAGAAACAACAGAAAACACAGAAGGATATGAATTACAATATTCAATAGATAAAGGAAGGACATGGAGAAGATATCCAAATGAGGGATTTGAGATAGAAGACAATGGAGTAGCAATATATGCAAGAATAATCAATAATCTAGAAGAATATAATGGAACAGCATCAGCAACAGTAGGAAACATAGATAGATTGCCACCAACAAGTGTCTCATTTACAGAAAAACACACAACAAAGAGTATAACAGTAACAGCAAGTGCAACAGACGCAGA